>CAZDNN010000230.1:0-9455 GCA_964506385.1 uncultured Planctomycetota bacterium | reverse complement strand
GGGAGAGGGGCGCTGCTGTTCCTCGACGGCCACGTCGAGGGGGTGACTCGGGGGCAGGCGACGGAGCGGTGGCCTGCGTTCACCCTGGCGCCGCCGCGGCCGCCCGGCCAGATTCAGAATCCACTGATGGCGCTGGCCTGGTGGCAGTGGCTGTCGATCGCGCTGGCCGTCGCCGTGCCGTACGCGCTGGCGTTGGGCGGGGTGAGCTACTGGCGGCGGCTCAAAAAGGCGCGGGAGGAGAAGCTGCGGCGCCAGGAGGAACAGGAGGAGCGGGAGGCCCGCCAGGAGGCCGAGCGCGCGCGCGAGCAGGCCAGGAAGGAGTACCTGCGCACCGTGCCATCCGGCCCGCTCGAGGAGGTGGAGCTGCCGAAGGGCACCCTGCACCTGGGCAACCGCAGGTACCAGGTGCAGCCGGACCGCGAGCTGGTGGTGGGCCGCGCCGAGCGCGCCCACATCCGGATCCGAAGCGACACCGTCTCCCGGGAGCACGCGAAGATCCGGCCCGAGCCCCGCGGCTACGTGCTCTACGACCTGTTCAGCCGCTCCGGCACGTTCGTCGGAGGGAAGAGGATCAAGGGCAAGGTCCTCGCCGATGGGGACGTGATCCGCGTCGGCGACGCCGAGCTGACGTTCGAGCTGCGCAGCGACTGACCCCGCGCCGCCTCACGACGTCCTCAATCGACGGTCGAGACCGGCCACCACGCCCTCGAGCGCCTGCGCCGCGGCGTCGAGCCGGCGCCTGCGGTGGAGGCGCCGAATCGCGGCCCAGGCGCCCTCGACTGCCGCCTGCTCCCCCGATGGCAGGAGGGGGATGCGGAGAGAGCGGATCTCGCCGAAGCTGAGATTGGGCGTGCCGACGCCGTTGATGAGCCGGTCGATCTGTGCCCACCCCAGGGGAGACCGCAGGAAGGTGACGGCGTAGTACGGATTGATGTCGTGGAGGCGGATGAGGTCCACGAAGCAGCTCACCGTGGCCTTGAGCCTGCGATCGAACACGCAGAAGCGCCGCTTGGCCAGGGTGCCGGCGCCCGAGCGGCAGAGCACGATGTCGCCCCGGCGCAGGCGGCAGCGAGGCAGATCGTAGGCGCAGCCCTCCGCCACGGTGACAGCCTTGTCGAGGACGACACCAGTGGCCCGCACTGCGGCCTGGTCGATGATCGTCACCCCGCGCGCGGCCGGCTCAGGGCGCTGGCCCGTGAGGATCGGCCCATAGGTAATGCGGTCGATGAAGTCGCCGAGCGGGCGACAGGGGAGGGCGCAGACGCTAAGAGCGTCGGCAGCGGGGGCCTGCCAGTAGGCAGGATCCCACCGCCGGTCACGAAGCGCCCGGCTGGGCACCACGGCGCACGCAGCAGATGTTCCCGGCTTGGCTTCCACGGCATAGCGATAATAGCGGGCCGAAGGGGGCGGGTCAACAGGGCATGGTGGGCGGGCATGGGGGCGGGAACGGGCGATTTCGTCTTGACAGCGCAGGTTGGGAGCGTATAATCGATATTTCTAGAGGCGTGTGGCTTCTGGGGTAAGGTCGATCCTGCGGCGCCGCGGTGCCAGCGGTGCTCCTGTCTACGTACGGAATGGGCCATGGCGGAAGTCGTTCTCGAGCATGTGACGAAGGTCTATCCGGGCGACGTGCTGGCCGTCAAGGACGCATCGCTCCACATCGAGGACCGAGAGCTGATGGTGCTCGTCGGCCCGTCAGGGTGCGGCAAGTCCACGACCCTGCGGATGGTGGCGGGCCTGGAGGAGATCACCGAGGGCACGATCCGGATAGGCGAGCGGGTGGTGAACGACGTGCCGCCGAAGGACCGCGACATCGCCATGGTCTTCCAGAACTACGCCCTGTACCCGCATATGACGGTTTACAACAACATGGCGTTCGGCCTGAAGCTCCGCAAGTTCAAGCGAGCGGAGATTCAGGAGCGGGTGCAGGAAGCCGCCCGGATCCTGGGGATTGAGGCACTGCTCGAGCGCAAGCCCAAGGCGCTCTCGGGGGGACAGCGGCAGCGGGTCGCCGTCGGGCGGGCCATCGTCCGCAAGCCCGCGGTGTTCCTCTTTGACGAGCCGCTCTCTAACCTCGACGCCAAGCTGCGGGTGGAGATGCGGGCCGAGCTCAACAAGCTGCATCACCGCCTCGAGACGACCATGATCTACGTCACCCACGATCAGATCGAGGCCATGACCCTGGGTGACCGCATCGCGGTGATGAACGACGGCGAGCTCATGCAGGTCGCCCCACCCCTGGAGATCTACGACCGCCCGGCCAACCGCTTCGTCGCAGGGTTCATCGGCACACCACCGATGAACTTCCTCACCGGCAGCCTGGTGGCCGAAGACGGCGCCCTGGTGTGTGACGTGGGCGCGGGCCGGCTGACGATGCCCGAGACCTTCCACGTCCCGCTCGAACGCTATGTGGGCCGCACGGTGACGTGGGGCATGCGGCCTGAGCACATCGAGCCGGTCCATCCGGGCGAGCCAGTGCCTGCCGGCAGCACGCTCGAGGCAAAGGTGAACGTGGTGGAGCCGCTGGGCGACGACATGCTGCTCTACCTGACGGCGGGCACGCACGACCTGGTGGCCAAAGTGGACTCGCACGAGCAGGCCGAGGTCGGCCAGGCCATGCGCATCCGCGTGGCCACCGAGCGAGGCCACGTCTTTGACGCCGAAAGCGGGGAGAACCTGACTGTGGTGCCTGCGATGGCCAATACCTGACCCGCGCCAGGCCCCACCTGGCGTTCGCAGCCCGGGTTGGTCCAGAGTGGGAAGCCCTCCCACTCTTTTTGTTGGACTGAGAGGAGCGAGGCGATTGAACGGCGACCTGTTGCGACTCGTGGACAGCATCCACCGGGATAAGGACATCGACCGGGACATCATCTTCGAGGCGCTCGAAGACGCGCTGGTGAGCGCCGTGCGCCGCCAGTACGGGCCGAAGTCCGACATCGCCGTCTTCGTGGACCGCGAGACGGGCCAGATCGAGGCCTTTGACGGCAACGACGAGATCGACGCCATGGACATCGGCCGGATCGCCGCCCAGACCGCCAAGCAGGTGATCATCCAGAGAATCCGCGACGCCGAGCAGGACGCGCTCTACCGCGACTACGAGGCCAGAGCCCACGAGATCGTCAGCGGCACCATCCAGCGCTTCGAGGGCTCCACCATCATCGTCAACCTCGGCCGCACCGAGGCCATCCTCCCCCGCAGCGAGCAGGTGCCGGAGGAGGGCTACCGCGTCGGCGACCGCATCCGATGCTACCTCCTCGAGGTCCGCCGCGTCGGCAGCCGCGTCCGCATCCTGCTCTCACGCGCCAACAAAGACTTCATCGCCAAGCTCTTCGAGCTCGAAGTGCCGGAAATCGCCGAGCGGGTCATCGAGATCAAAGCCATCGCCCGAGAGCCAGGGTACCGCACCAAGGTCGCCGTGCAGAGCGCCGACTCGAAGGTGGACTGCGTGGGCGCCTGCGTGGGGGTGCGCGGCTCGCGGATCAAGAACATCGTGGCCGAGCTCAACGACGAGAAGATCGACATCGTGCGCTGGAGCGAGGCGCGGGACGTGCTGATCGCCAACGCCCTGAAGCCGGCCGAGGTGCGCGAGGTCGTGGTCATCCCCGAGCTCGGGCGGGCCCGGGTGACCGTGCCCGAGGAGGAGCTGTCGCTCGCCATCGGCAAGCGCGGGCGCAACGTGCGGCTGGCGGCCAAGCTGGCCGAGGTGGAAATCGACATCCTGGGCGAGGCCGAGGCGGCGCGCGAGCTGGACGAAATGCTCGAGGCCTTCGGCGAGCTCGAGGACGTGCCGGAGCGCTTCGCGCAGCGCCTGTTCCAGATGGGCTACGCCGTCGAGGACATCGCTGAGGGCGCATCGGCCTGGATCGAGCGATTCGATATCCCCGAGGATAAGGCCGAGGAGGTCCTCGAGCGAGCCCGCGAGTTCGCCGAGATCCTCGTCGAGCGCCGTGCCGCCGAGGAAGCTGCCGCGGCTGCCGCCGAGGAAGCCGCGGCGCTCGAGCCCGACGAGGCGACGCCCGAAGGCGAGGAGCCGCAGGAAGCCGAGGCCCCGACCCTCGACGGCGGGCTGCCGGCTGACGAGGCGGCGAAGGAGGAGGCGCTCGCCGAGGCGCTCCGCGCCGCCATCGCCGAGGGAGGCAGCCTGGCCCCACGGCGAGCCGCCGAGCCGGTCGCGGAGCCGGCGGCATCCGACAACGCCGAGGCCCATGATGCCGAGCCGGCTCCGGGGGGCGCCCCGCAGGCCGACGCGGCGGAGGCGCCCGAGACCGAGGAACAGGGCGATGCGCCCACTGCTGAGCCCGGCGCCGTGCCGCCCCAGCCTGAGGAAACAGACGGAGCACCCGACGCCGAGGCCGCTGAGGCCGAGACCGATATACTGCCGACCGAGGAGCCGGAGCAGGAAAGTCCAGCCGTCGAGCCCACCGTGGGCGAGCCGGTTGACGAGGGGGTGGTACCCAGCGAGGGGACGCCCGAGGACTCCGAGGAAGGCGCCGCGCTGCCTCCGCCTGCCGATGAAGCGCCGGAGGGCAGTGAGCAGACCGAAGAGCCGGAAGACACGGAGATCACACCAGAGCAGTAGAACACAGCCGGCGACGCGATCGCCTGCCCCGCGGGCGCCGCAACGACGCGCAGCGGGGCCACCCGTTGTGGTCGTGCCGCGTCGCCTGCGCGTCGGTGGCTGCCGCCACTGGCGCTCTGGCCTGGCATCTGACCGCCCCAAAAGGAGGCGAAGCTTGCGAATCCGGGTATATGAGCTTTCCAAAGAGCTCGGAATCAGCAACAAGGACCTCGTCGCCAAGTGCCAGGAGCTCGGCGTCCCGGCGAAGTCCCACTCCAGCACCATCGACGGCGCCCAGGCCAACCTGCTGCGCATGCACTACGGGAAGCCCGTGCTGCCAGATGGCGGCGACGCGAAGGAAGAGAAAGAGGCCGCGAAGTCGCGGGCGCAGCGGGACGTCAAGCCCGAGCCGGCAGAGGCCCCCGAGCCTGAGGAACCCGCCGTTGAGGCCGCGCCGGCGGCCGAGGCCCAGCCCACCGGCGAGCCCAAGGTGGCGGCTGCCGAGCGTAAGCCCGCTGGCCAGGCGAAGGCGCCGAAGGCCGCAGGGAGGGAGGGGCGCAAGGAGCGGCCCCGACGTGGCGCCAAGGGCGCGGCACCGGCCGCGGAGGGCGACGAGCGGCCGAGGTACGAGCGCCGCCGCAGAGGCGGCGGCACCGCGCCTCCTGCCGGGGAACGCACGGCCCGCGTCAGCGGGCGGGGTGGTCGAGGCACAGGCGTGGACTCCGGCCGCCGCGCCGCCCGGCGGCGAGGCCGCCGCCCGACGCGCCGCGGGCGCGGGACCGCGGGACCGCGCCGCACACCGTCCCTTGCCGCCATCGCGCGACCCTCGAAGATCACCGTCGGCTTCCCGGTCACGGTCCGATCGTTCTCCCAGGCCTCCGGCATCAAGGTGGACGACCTGATGCGGAAGCTCCTGGTGAGCGGCGTCATGGCGACGCTGAACGACCCGCTCGGCGACGACGTGGTCGAGCTCCTTGGCGTCGAGTACGGCATCGAGGTCGAGATCCGACGCGAGCGGGACCTCGAGGAGGAGCTGGCACAGGCCCAGGCCGAGCCGGACCGCCCCGAGGACCTCCGCCCACGCGCCCCGGTGGTGACCCTCCTGGGGCACGTGGACCACGGCAAGACGTCGCTGCTGGACGCCATCCGGAAGTCTCACATCGTGGACACCGAGTCGGGCGGCATCACCCAGCACATCGGCGCCTACACCGTCCGCCAGGACGACCACATCGTGGTATTCCTCGACACGCCGGGCCACGAGGCCTTCACGGCGATGCGTGCCCGAGGCGCCCAGGTGACGGACATCGCCGTGCTCGTCGTCGCGGCCGACGACGGCGTGATGCCGCAGACCGAGGAGGCCATCGCCCATGCGAAGGCCGCCGGCGTGCCGATCGTAGTGGCCATCAACAAGATCGACCTGCCCGGCGCCAACACCCAGCGCGTGATGCAGCAGTTCAGCACCCTGGGCATCCTGCCCGCGACGTGGGGCGGCGAGACGGAGTTCGTCGAGGTCTCGGCCATCACCCAGCAGGGAATCCCGGACCTGATCGAGACCCTGGCACTCCAGGCCGAGATCCTCGAGCTCAAAGCCAACCCCAACAAGGCCGCGCGTGGCGCCATCATCGAGGCCGAGCTCGACTCCGGCCGCGGCCCGGTGGCCACCGTCCTGGTGAAGGAGGGGACGCTGCGGGTCGGCGACATCGTGCTGTGCGGCAAGGCATACGGCCGGGTCCGTAGCCTTCACGACGACCGGCTCCGCGCCGTTTCAGAGGCCGGCCCGTCCACCCCAGTCGAGGTTTCCGGCCTGTCCGACGTCCCCAGGGCGGGGGATCAGCTTGTGGTGCTCAAGGACCTTGACAAGGCGCGCGACGTCGCCGAGAAGCGCGCGCGACGCATCCGCGAGGCCAGCCTCGCCGAGCGCGTCCACGTGACCCTCGACAACCTCTTCGAGCGGCTCGCAGAGGGCAAGGCCGCCGAGATCCGCGTCATCGTCAAGGCCGATGTCCAGGGCTCCCTCGAGGTGCTCCGCAAGGCTCTCGGCGACATGGGCACCGACGAGGTGTCCGTCAGTATCCTCCACGCGGCCGTGGGCGGCATCAACGACAGCGACGTGCTCCTCGCCGACGCCTCCGACGCCATCATCATCGGCTTCCACGTCGTTCCCGAATCCACGGCGCGCCTGCTCGCAGAGGCGCAGAAGGTGGACATCAGGCTCTACAACGTGATCTACCGGCTTCAAGAGGACATGCGCGCCGCCCTCGAGGACCGCCTCGAGCCCGAGCGCCGTGAGAACGTGGTCGGCCACGCCGAGGTCCGCCAGGTCTTCCGAATCTCACGCTTCGGCAACGTCGCCGGCTGCTACGTCACCGACGGCCGGATCGGCCGCAACGACCTCGTCCGGCTCATCCGCGACAGCGTCGTCATATACGAGGGCAGGATCGCCGGCCTCCGCAGGATCAAGGACGACGTCCGCGAGGTCCAAAGCGGCTTCGAGTGCGGCATCAACATCGAGGGCTACAACGACATCAAGGAGGGCGACATCATCGAGGCCTACGAGATCCAGGAGATCAAGCGGAAGCTCGAGTAGCCCCCTGACATGATCGTCGGCACCCTCTACATCAAGCTGATGATCCGCGAGGCCAGGAGCCTGAAGGACAAGCGGCGGGTCATCCGCAGCCTCAAGGACAACCTCCGCAATCGCTTCAACATCTCCGTTGCGGAGATCGGCACGCAGGACCATCGTCAGCTCGCCGAGCTCGGCGTCGCCATGGTCGGCAGCGATCGGCGCTACATCGACGGCGCCCTGGCGAAGATCGTCGACTTCGTCCGCCTGTTCCGCCCCGCCGAGCTCATCGACTACGAAGTGGAGATCGACTGATGGCCGACCGCCGCGCCGCTCGTGTGGCCGAGCGCATTCGCGAGGAAGCCAGCCAGATCATCCTCTACGAGCTTCAGGACCCCCGCATCGGCCTGGTGACCGTGACCAAGGTCGATATCTCCGCCGACCTGCGTTACGCCACCGTCTACGTCTCCGTCCTCGGCGCCGAGGGCACGCGGCGCACCACCCTCCGCGGCCTGGAGAGCGCACGGGGCCTCATCCAGCGCCGCATCGGCCGCAGCCTCCGTCTTCGCGACACCCCCATCCTCCGCTTCGAGTTCGACCCCTCGATCGAGAACGCCATCGCCATCTCCCGCGTCCTGGACCAGATCGCCGCCGAGCGCGCCGAGCGGGACGACGACGCAGGCGGGTGCGACCCCGACGCCGAGCCGGCCTAGCCGTCCCAACGACAGCTGCCCCCCGCGCCCGGTTGACCGCGCGCTTCCTCGCCGTCGGCGGAGAGGGAGAATCGGTTTCCCCCACTAACAGAGCAACCCGCTGCGACCACTTGACAAATGGCCGTGGGGGATGCTAAGAGGAGGCCGCCAACCTGGAGAGGAACCCGGCGCACGGCTCGCGTGGCGCGCGGTGCTGGCCCGGTCGGGGCGCGGCTGCTTGTCGGAACGGCTACGGCTGTCCCGACCAGAGCGAGGAGGGAGACAGTGGCGACCCTCGCGAGCTCGGCTCTGAGTGAGCGGACGTGTGCTCGGCTGCTGGAGGCGGCAACGCCTGACGACGGGCCTGGCCCGGCGCATCCGCGAGTCGCTGGGCAAGGCGCTGCTGCTCATCAACGCGCGCATGGCCGTCCAGGCCGCTGAAGGCGGCAAGCCCAAGGTCGCCGCGCACCACGTGGCTGTCTTGCGGCGGTCCGGCTTCCCAGGCGAACTCATCACCGAGTCCCTCCGCGACTCGGTGGGCCACGTGCGTCAGCGCGTCACCCTTCTCTGCGGGCCCGCCAAGGAGCAGGCGCTCGCCAACCCCAAGCGCGCCCACCGAGTCGTCCGCCTGCTCCTCAAGCAGGTTAAGCCGCCTCTTGCCCTGCTCGACCGCCTCCTGCCCGCCGCGGACCCCATGCGCCAGTGCGCCCACGATGACGTGGCCGACTGCGCGCTCCAGTGCCAGGTCATCTATGGCAATGCCACCGAGGACTGGCGTACCTCCCTCGAGCTCCTCGAGAAGATCCTGCCCGTCGCCGGCAGCGAATCGACCCGCCTGCGCCTCCAGCAGAACATCGACATCGTCAAGGACAACATCAAGTTCGGCCTGTGCTTCTTCTGCCAGGAGAACCCGCCCGACGAGGTGATCGTCGCGACGCCGCCCCACGAGCCGGAGGAGGTGTCTGCCGAGCCCGAGGAAGCCGCCGCCGAGGCCGAGGAGGCGCCCCCTGCGCCGGAGACCGAGCCAGGCGCCGCCCCCGCCGATGACGAGGCCGGCGGCACAGGAGAAGGCGGCGCCGCGTCCGACGGCGGCGAGGCAGAGCCGGCGGCCGAGACCGTCGATGAGGCCGAGCCTCCCGAAGCACGGTGACGGACCCGAGCGTGCGCACAAGAAGGCGAAGGAGATCAACGCCCATGGCCATCGAGTTCAAGTGCCCGTGCGGCAAGCAGCTTCGCATCGACGACCTGTACGCTGGGAAGCGAGGCAAGTGCCCCGGATGCGGACGGGTGCTGGTGATCCCTGATGTGCCGGGCGGCGCAGCGACGGACGCGTCAGCCGTGGGCGGGGCCGATCGGGAAGGGGTAACGACGCTCGAGCGCACGACCATCGACTACGGGATCGACCTGGGGACGACGAACAGCGCGGTGGCGGTGCTCGACGGGGTGGAGCCGCGGGTGATCACGAACGTCCGTGGGCGCTCGTTCACCCCGTCGGCGGTCTGGATCGACAAGCGCGGTCGTCTCCACGTGGGCGGGGAGGCCAGGCAGCGGCAGGAGTCGGACCCCGAGAACTGCGCCGTGGAGTTCAAGCGCGACATGGGGCTCGGCGAGCAGGGCAGGCGGCCCTTCGCACGCAGCGGGC
>CAZDNN010000229.1:0-9460 GCA_964506385.1 uncultured Planctomycetota bacterium | reverse complement strand
TTCGACTATTCCGGCTCCCAGGCCTGCAAGGCCCTGAGGGAAGAGGGCTACGAGATCGTGCTGGTCAACTCTAATCCAGCGACGATCATGACCGACCCCCGTATGGCGGATCGCACGTACGTCGAGCCGATCACCGCCGAGGTGGTCGAGAAGATCATCGCCAAGGAGCGGCCCGACGCCGTCCTGCCGACCCTCGGCGGCCAGACGGGCCTCAACGTCGCGGTCTTCCTCGCGCGGGCGGGGGTCTACGACCGCTACGGCGTCGAGGTGCTCGGCGCCAGCCCCGAGGCGATCAGCAGGGCAGAGGACCGCGAGGAGTTCCGCCAGGCCATGCTCGCCATCGGCCTCCAGATCCCCGAAAGCGCCGTCGCCACCTCCGTCGAGGAGGGCATGGCCATCGGCCAGAGCATCGGCTTCCCCATCATCCTGAGGCCAGCCTTCACCCTCGGCGGCTTCGGCGGCTCCACCGCCTACAATGTCGAGGAACTCGAAGAGTACCTCGCCAAGGCCATCACCATCAGCCCCGTCGGCCAGGTCCTCGTCGAGCAGAGCGTGCTGGGCTGGAAGGAAATCGAGTTCGAGGTCATGCGCGACTGCGAGGACAATGTCATCATGATCACGTCCATGGAGAACATCGATGCCATGGGCGTGCACACCGGCGACTCGATGGTCGTCGCCCCCTCGCAGACCCTCACCGCGCCCGAGTACGTCCAGTACACCGACCTGTGCCGCCGCATCATCCGCAAGATCGACGTCACCGGCGGCGGGATCAACATCCAGTTCGGCGGCAACCCCGCGAACGGCGACATCGTGGTCATCGAGGTCAACCCCCGGCTCTCGCGCAGCAGCGCCCTGGCCAGCAAAGCCACGGGGTTCCCAATCGCGCGGGTCGCCACCAAACTCGCCATCGGGATGACCCTTGACGAGATCCTCAACGACGTGACCGGCCGCACCTACACCTTCTTCGAGCCGACTGTGGACTACTGCGTGTTCAAGATCGCGCGGTTCACCTTCAAGAAGTTCCCCCAGGCCGACCCGACGGTCAACACGTCCATGAAGTCCGTCGGCGAGGCGATGGCCATCGGGCGGAACTTCCGGGAGGCGCTCCAGAAGGGCATCCGCAGCCTCGAGATCGGCCGCTTCGGCCTCGGCTTCGACGGCCGCGACGACCGTGTGCCCGAGCCGCGCGACGAGGCCGAGCTGACCCACAAGCTCGTCGTGCCGAACGACATGCGCCACTTCTACGTCAAGCTCGCCCTCGAGCGCGGCATGAGCGTCGAGCAGGTGGCCGAGCTGACGAAGATCGACCGCTGGTTCATCGAGGGCATTCGGGAGATCATCGAGATCGCGGGCCGCCTCGCCCAGTACCAGGGGCCTGAGGGCCTCGCCCGGATGCCCGATGAGCTGTGGTGGGAGGCCAAGGGCTCAGGCTTCAGCGACGTGCAGGTCGGCCACCTCACGGGCACCAGCGAGCTCGCGGCATACGACGAGCGCACGCGGCGAGGCATCACACCGGCCTACAAGCTCGTGGACACCTGCGCCGGCGAGTTCGACCCCATGCGGCCCTACTACTACTCGACCTACGAGCGGGTCAATGAGAATCGCGTCACCGCCAACAGGAAGATCCTCATCCTCGGCGGCGGGCCGAACCGCATCGGCCAGGGCATCGAGTTCGACTACTGCTGCTGCCACGCCAGCTACGCCGTCAAGGAGCTCGGCTACGACGCCATTATCGTCAACTCCAACCCCGAAACGGTCTCGACCGACTACGACACCTCCGACAAGCTCTACTTCGAGCCGCTCACCCGCGAGGACGTGCTGGCCATCGTCGCCGAGGAGCAGCCCGACGGCGTCATCGTGCAGCTCGGCGGCCAGACGCCGCTCAACCTCGCCGTCCCCCTCGAGCGGGCGGGGGTGAAGATCCTGGGCACGAGCCCCGACGCCATCGACCGCGCGGAGGACCGCAAGCGCTTCGCCATCCTCCTGGCCAAGCTCGGCCTCGTCCAGGCCCCCAACGGCACGGCCACCTGCTTCGAGGAGGCCAAGGCGGTCGCTGCCGAGATCGGCTACCCTGTCGTCGTCCGGCCCTCCTACGTCCTTGGCGGGCGGGCGATGGAAGTGGTCTTCGACGAGGAGCAGCTAGCGCAGTTCATGGTCGAGGCAAAGCTCGCCTCGGAGACTGCCGAGGAGCATCCCATCCTGGTGGACAAGTTCCTCGAGCACGCCATCGAGATCGACGTCGACGCCATCGCCGACGGCACGCAATGCGTCATCGGCGGCATCATGGAGCACATCGAGGAGGCCGGCGTCCATAGCGGGGACAGCGCCTGCGCCCTGCCGCCCATCACCCTCACCGACGCCCAGGTCGCCGAGCTGGCCCGCCAGACGAAGGCCCTGGCCGCCGAGCTCGGCGTCGTCGGCCTCATGAACGTCCAATACGCCATCAAGGACGACGTCATCTACGTCCTCGAGGTCAACCCGCGGGCCAGCCGCACCGTACCCTTCGTCGCCAAAGCCATCGGCGTCCCCCTCGCCAACATCGCCACGAAGGTCATGCTCGGCTACAGCCTCGAGCAGCTCGGGTTCACCGAAGAGGTCAGCATCGAGCACGTCGCCGTCAAGCAGGCGGTGTTCCCGTTCGTCCGCTTCCCGGGGGTGGACGCGGTGCTCGGCCCCGAGATGAAGTCCACGGGCGAGGTGATGGGCATCGACGAGAGCTTCGGCCTGGCCTTCGCCAAGAGCCAGCAGGGAGCGGGCCACACGCTGCCCACGGAGGGCACGGTGTTCGTCTCGGTCCGCAACAGCGACAAGCGCGACGTGATCTTCATCGCGAAGAAGCTGGACGACATGGGGTTCAAGCTGGTGGCCACCGAGGGGACGGCGGCGGCGCTGCGGCGCAACGGCGTCACCGTGCGTACCCTCCAGCGGGTGTCGGTGGGCCGTCCCAACATCCTCGATCTCATCAAGAACGGGGAGATCGTCCTGATCGTCAACACAGTGAGCGGGAAGAACCCGCGCCAGGACGAGATTCGCATCCGCACCCAGGCCATAGCCAACGGCGTGCCGCTTATCAGCACCCTCCAGGCTGCCGCCGCCTTCGTCAGCGGCATCGAGGCCCTCAGTAAGCAGGGCATCGCAGTCAGGTCACTCCAGGAATACGGGAACCGCTACACGCCCCCGCCGCTCGGTGCCCCGGCCGGCTGAGGTCAGTTCATGCACTGCCACTGCGTGCCGTCGAAGGCGGCCGTGGCGGGACACCCGCCGCCGCTGGGGCCTCGCCGCTGCCCTCAGTTCCCCGCCGCATCCAGCGCGGCGAGGCGCTCGCGGGCCTTGGCGCCCCACTCGCTGTCAGCGTAGCTGGCGACGATCCGGTTGAGGTACTCGCGGGCCTTCGCCGGCTTGCCGGCCCGGGCGTAGTTGTCGGCGAGCTGGAGCCAGACGCGGCACTCGCGGTTGGCCTTCTCGCTGAGCACCTTCGCGCGGATGTCCTTGTCGGCCTTCAGCGCGTCGAGGTGGGCCTTGACCTCGCGGAAGCGGCTGGCCCCGGAGCACGTCGCGGCGTACTGCTCGTAGAGCCGGAGCGCGGTGGCGTAGTCCTTCTTCTGCTCGGCCTCTCGTGCGCGGGCCTCGAGCGCAGCGGCCTCGGCGTCGAGGCGGGCCTGGCGGACGGCGGCCTGGATGGCGGGGTCGGACTGAAGCTTGCGGATGATCTCGTCGGCCCGCTCGGCGAAAGGCGAGCCCTCGAAGCGGCTGGTGAGCCTGGCGAGGGGTAGCGAGGCGTCGGCGTAGCGCTTCTCGGCAACGGCCTTCTCGGCGGCGGCGAGCAGGGCCTCCGCCTGCTCCCCGAGCTTGCGCGCAAGCTCGCCGGCCGACGCGCCCAGTTCGTTGTCTCCCGCAGCCTCGGCGAGCTCCTGGTAGACGGTGTAGGCCCGGCCGAGCTTCCCCGCCTTCTCGGCCGCGCGGGCCTTGGCCAGACGGCCTTTGAGATCGCGCTGCGGGCCGTTGGCGTAGAGCCACTTGGGCAGGATCTCCGTGTCCCACTTCATGCTGTGCCCCAGGCCGTCGTAGGGCTCGAAGGTCACCTTGGCGCCGTGCTTGCGGTAGAAGCGGACGGACTTCTCGGCGTGTGGGAAGTTGGGGTCCTTGGTGCCGCAGCCGATGTAGATGGGCTTTCCGCGCAGGGCGCCCGGCTTGTCCATCGGGGTCTCGAAGTACTGGCGCGCGGCGCCCATGATGGCGACGCCGCACCAGGTGCGCGGGATGGCTTCGGCCAGGCCGCTCGTCGTCCAGCCCCCCTTGCTGAAGCCGCCGCAGAAGTACATCGCCTTGTCAACCTTCAGCCGCTGCTCGACCCACGCGGCCGCGCGCTCGAAGCTCGCCGCCTCCTGCCCCATATACTCCTTCATCTGCGCGATGGTCATCCGCTGCACCCCGCGCTTGAGGTACTCCATCCCCACGATGATGAAGCCCTTGCCGCCGAGCACCCGCTTGAAGGGCTCGGCCGTCGGCTGCCCGTTCTGGCCGTGGTAGCAGAAGATCACGGGCCAGCGGCGTGTCGGGGCGTAGTCGGTGGGAACGTAGACGATGAAGTGGCCGCCCGAGCGGGGCGCCTCGACGCGGCTCTCGACGCCGGGCCGCAGCTCAGGGTCGGCCTCCCCGCCGTCCGCGTCGGGCGTGACGGCGAGAGCGACGCACCAACAGGCCGCCGCCGCGAGCCACCACAGCCAACGACCTGCAAAGGTCACGTCCCGCCCCCCTTGGGCTTGCGCGCGGTGACGATGGAGTTCATGGCCTCGTCACGTCGCGCCAGCATGACGTCGGCAAAGCCCGCGGCCTCGAGGTCGTCGCGGATCTCGCCGAAAGTGAACGTGCCGCCCCGCGTGGCGACGAGCATGTTGACCGCGAAGAGCGCTCCCGCCAGCGGCGCCGTCCGCGACGGCTCCATCACCACGTCGCGGATGGCGACCTGCCCCCCTGGCACGAGGGCGTCGAACACCTTGGCCAGCAGCGCGCGGTTCTCCTCCCGCGAGTTCTGGTGGATGATGGCGCTGACCCACGCGAAGTCGGCGCCGCAGGGCAGCGGGTCCGCATTGTAGTCGCCCTCAACAAAGGTCACGCGGTCACCCAGGCCGGCCTCCTCCACCCGTGCCTTGCCCAGCGGGACGACGGGCGGGAGGTCGAAGACCGTGGCCGTCGCGTCCGGCACGGCCTTGAGGAACTCGATGGCCCATGTGGCCGGCCCCCCGCCGACGTCGAGCAGGTGGCGGAACCCCAGCGGCATCATCTCGGCGACGAGGCCTGGCGCCGTGGCGACGGCGAGGTCGTGCATGCCGCCGATGAACGACTCGCGGTCGCCTTCGTCGCCGCGGATGCTCGGGCGCCGCGCCGAGGGGCGGCCTGTCTTGACCGCCTCCGCGATGTCGCCCCAGCGCCGGTAGCAGTTCGCCAGGTGCTGCGTCATCCTCAGCATGCTATGGGAGCCAGCCTCGGTGAGCACGTCGGCCACCGCGGGCGGCACGGCGTAGCTTCCGCCCTCCTTGTCGAGCAGCCCCATGGCGGCCAGAGCATCGAGCAGGACCGCCGTGCCGCGAAGGTCGGCGTCGAGCCCAGCCGCCACCTCCGCCGCCGTCTTGGCCCCGCTCGCCAGGACGGCGAAGAGATCCAGCTCAGCCGCCGCCAGCACGACAGCCGCCTGCTGGAACCCCCGCGTCAGCCTCCCCACGTCCTCAGCCGTCCACTGCTTCGGCATTCCGTGCATCCCCTGGTATCGTCCGGCCTGTACATATCCCGGAGTCGCACTGTACACGCCGCCGCCGCTCCGTGCAACGGCATTGCCGCGAAACCATGACCTGATGCGATCGTGTATGATGGGTCGGGGGGGACTACCGGGAGAGAAGGTGCCATTATGCGTCGGACCCTGCTCGTCGTCGTGCTTGTCGCCCTCAGTGCCGCTGCCGCCGGCGACCCGATCGCCATCGAGGGCGGGAAGATCTCAGGCATCGCCGGCGGCGACGTTCACACCTACAAGGGCATTCCCTTCGCTGCGCCGCCCGTGGGCAAGTTGCGATGGCGGCCCCCGCAGCCCGTTCCGCCCTGGGAGGGCGTGCGGCGGTGCACCGAGTTCGGCCCGTGGTGCCCGCAGCCGAGGCCGCTGCTGGGCAAGGACTTGGGCGAGACGAGCGAGGACTGCCTGTACCTGAACGTGTGGACACCCGCGAAGCCGGCCGACGCGAAGCTGCCTGTGATGGTGTGGATTCACGGCGGCGGGCACACGACGGGCTCGGGCGCCGCCTCGTTCTACGAGGGCACGCGCCTCGCGCGCCAGGGCGTGGTGGTGGTGACGATCAACTACCGCCTCGGCCCCTTCGGCTACCTCGCGCACCCGCTCCTGTCGAAGGAAAGCGACCGCGGGGTGTCGGGCAACTACGGGATGCTCGACCAGATCGCGGCGCTGCGGTGGGTGCAGCGCAACATCGCGGCCTTCGGCGGCGACCCGGGGTGCGTGACGATCTTCGGGGAGTCGGCCGGGGCGGTGAGCATATGTCGGCTGATGGTGTCGCCCCTGGGGAAGGGGCTCTTCCATCGTGCCATCGCGCAGAGCGGCGGCGCTCACGGCCGCAATCGCCACCTCCGCAAGACCTGGTACGGGATGGAGCCGATGGAGGAGGTTGGCGAGCGGATCGCCGCAACCCTCGGCTGCGACCAGGCCGACGACGTGCTGGCCGCATTGCGCGCGGTCAGCGCCGAGAAGCTGCTCGAGGCGTCGAGGCCCGGCCAGGGGCTCTTCGGGCGGGGCACCAAGTTCGGCCCCGTCATTGATGGCTGGGCGCTGCCCGACGACCCGACCGACCTCTGGGCGGCGGGCAAGCAGCACGACGTGCCTTTCATGGCGGGCTCGAACGCCGACGAGGGCTCGATATTCCTCAGGCAGCTCCCCATCCGCCGTGTCCTCGGCTACAAGCTCACGGTCCGCATGATGTTCAGGGAGCGTGCCGACGACGTGCTCGCCCTCTTCCCCGTCACCCGCGACGACGAGGTGCAGGCCGTGGCGAGCCGGCTGGTCGGCGTCTCGGCCTTCGTCGCGCCCATGCGGTGGCTCGCCCGCTCGATGGCCAAGGTGGATGCGCCGGGCTACCTCTACCACTTCACACGGGTAGCGCCCGGCAGTGCCGTGAAGCAGTATGGCTCGTTCCACGGCCTCGAGATCGGCTACGTGTTCGGCACGCTCAAGCCAGCCCTGGGGCCAACGCCAAGAGACTGGGAGCTCTCGAAGACGATGAGCGCCTGCTGGACCCGCTTCGCGAAGACGGGCGATCCCAACGGCGGCGGACTCCCCGAATGGCCCGCCTACGAGGCCGCGACCGACCGGTACATGGAGTTCGGCGACACCGTCGAGGCCAAGGCCGGCTTGCACAAGGCGGCCTGCGACCTCTTCGACGAGCTGGCCGCCGCCAGCCGCGAGACCCGCGACACGACACCCGTCCGCCGCGCCCGGCCCCGACGCAAGACGCCCGCCACCCGCTGACGGCCTCGCTTCCCCCCATCCTGCATTGCACGAGCAGACGACTTTGAGTAAAATCGGGCCACTTGGCCTGGGACCACACCGAACCCTTGCGGAGAAGGAGTCGGGCCGTGATGTCGAAGCAGTGGGTCGTGAGCGTCCTGGTGGTGGGTCTCGCCACCGTGCTCCTGGTGGCTGACACGCAGGCAGGGCAGAAGACGGTGCTGATCTACGGGAAGACCCTGGGCTTCCGGCACAAGGCCGCTATCGAGAAAGGCAGCCCGATCCTCAAGCAACTGGCCGAGGGCCTGGGCTACAAGGCCGTCATCAGCGAGGACCCCGCAGTGTTCGACCCCGCCAGGGTCAAGGAATGGGATCTCATCATCTACAACAACTGCACCGGGCGCCTCAACCCCGAGAAGGAGGAGCGGCGCAAGGCGCTCATGGACCGCATCAAGGGCGGCGCCGGCTTCATGGGCTTCCACGCCGCGACCGACTGCAACTACAACTGGCCAGAGTACGGCGAGATGATCAACGGCTACTTCTCCGGACACCCGTGGAACCAGCAGGTTCGCTCGAAGATCGAGGACCCCGAGCACCCGCTGATGAAGCCCTTCGGCGGCAAGCCGTTCACGATCCGGGACGAGATCTACCAGTTCCGCAACTACAGGCGGTCGGCCGTCCGCATCCTGATGAGCATCGACAACTCCAGCGTGCCCATCGCCCGCGGCAAGCGCAAGGACCGCGACTACGCCATCTGCTGGATCCGCCCGTGGGGCAAAGGCCGCGTCTACTACAACGCCCACGGCCACTACGCCCACATCTTCGAGGACAAGACCTTCCAGGAGCACGTCAAGCTCGCCATGCAATGGGCCATCGGCGATATCGAGGTGGACACCACGCCCAGCAAGGAGCTCGACACCAGCGCCCTCGCCGCCGCAGCTCTGAAGGCGCTGGACGCCGCCGACGCGACCGACGAGCAGCTCATGGAGGCGCTGGGCACCCTGTCGTGGGTCACGAAGCCCGAGGCCCTGCCCAAGCTCGCCGCGCTGCTCGGCCGCAGCCAGCGAGTCGCCGCCATCGCAGCCGACGCAGTGCAGGCCACCGTCGCCGCCGCTGAGGACATGGCGAAGGACAGGAAGATCGCCCTCCTCAAGCAAGCGCTCCCCGTCGCCACGAGCCGCGAGACCCGCAAGGCGATCCGCGACCAGCTCAAGGGCCTCGGCGTCACCGACATCCCCGTCCAGGTCCCGCCGGGCTTCATCGCCCACTGGTGGGTCGCCGGCCCGCTGCCGAATCCCAACCACGAGATGTACGAGAAGGCCTATCCGCCCGAGCAGGGGGTGGACCTCGCCGCAGGCTTCGAGGCCAACGGGAAGAAGCTCGCCTGGAAGAAGGTCGAGGCCGACTATGACGGCATCGTGGATCTCAATGCCGAGCTCAAGCGCGGCAGCAACGTGGGCGCCTACATGTACGCCGAGGTCACCGTCGAGAAGGACACGCCCGTCGAGCTCCGCCTCGGCAGCGACGACGGCTTCGTGCTCCTGCTCAACGGAAAGACCGTGGGCGGGAAGAAGGTCAACCGTGCCCTCAAGCCCGGCTCCGACAAGATCAAGGCCACCCTCAAGGCGGGCGCGAACCAGGTGCTGATGAAGGTGCTCCAGGGCGGGGGCGACTGGGCAGGCTGCCTTCAGATCGTCGGCCCGAGGGGCGGCAAGGTCGCCTTCGCCGAGCGGAAGAAGTAGCGGCCAGCTAGCCGCTGAAGAGCTTCTTCGCCTCGGCGAGCATCATGGGCAGTGGCAGGATCTTCTGGCGGATGGGAGGGATACCACGACCTCCTGGTCAGATCCGTGTGATTCGCCACTTCACCATCGACGGTTGTCAGCCCCATTCTCGGGATCCTCGAAGGCCGCCTGAAGGCGGGCTCCCGAACGGCCTACTCCCTCCTGGAAACTGCCA
>CAZDNN010000228.1:0-9493 GCA_964506385.1 uncultured Planctomycetota bacterium | reverse complement strand
TCGTCCACATCAAGCGCGGCGGCCTCAAGGTCAAGCAGTGGAGCGGCTACGTCAACCCCAAGCCCCAGCCTGTCCCCGACTGGCTGGACTGGGATATGTACTGCGGCCCCTCCCCTCTCCGCCCCTTCCACCCCCATCGCCACGGCGGCACCCACCGCGGCTACTGGGACTACGAGGGCGGCGGCATGGCCGACATGGGCCAGCACCACTTCGACCCCGTTCAGTGGCGCTACGGCAAGGACGACACGAGCCCCGTCAAGATCGTGCCTTACGCCCCGCCCGCACATCCCCTCGCCTGCGGCATGTGGGGCTGGGTCGAGCTGACCTACGCCGACGGCACCGTGTTCGTCCTCGACAGCGGGGAGTGGGGCGAGCGCTACACCCGCCGCCAGGCCCGCGACGTGAGCCTCAGTGACCTGAGCGAGGAGGACCAGAAGAAGATCGCCGCCATGCCCGACCCCGAGCCCTGGCCGGCCTTCCCCGAGGCGGTCCGCACCCGCAAGAAGACCGGCGGCTGCGCCGAGCCGGCCCACCGCGGCGCCTGCATCATGCACCTCGCCAACATCGCCATCCGGGTCGGCCGCACGATCCACTACGACCCGGTGAAGGAACAGGTCATTGGCGACGAGGAGGCCAATCGTCTGGCCTACCAGCCCATGCGGGCACCCTGGCACCTCTAATCCACTTCTCTTGACGGGGGAATCCAGCCGTGAACGCGACACAGCTCAGCCGAAGCCCGATGCTGCGGGCCGCCGCCCTCGCAGCGGCCATGCTCGTCCCGATGATGGCCGCCGCCGGCGAGGCGCCGGACGACCTCGCGGCCCTGGTCAACTCGATGCCCGACGCCGACGGCAACGGCAAGTACACCGGCCCGGCGCCCGACGTGGCGCAGAAGGCCGTGGACCAGATCCTCGCCGGCGGCAAGGACACCCTGGCCGCCCTGATCGGGATGCTCAAGCCCGACGACGTCGGGGAAGGCTACCAGGACTACAAGGCCGACTACCTGCTCCACGCCGTGGCCACCTTCGTGGCGCGGCCCGATGCCGAGGAGCAGCGGCAGACGTTCTGCACCACCCTCGGCCAGTTCATCGGCGGCGGCAAGCCGGCGCTTGTCCAAAGCCACTTGATCGAGGAGCTCAAGTGGATCGGCGCCAAGGAGTCCGTCGCGCCGATCAGCAAGGCGCTTCTCAAGGACAGGCTCCACGATCAGGCCGTTGATGCCCTCGTCGCCATCAAGGAATCAGCGCCGCTGCGCGCCGTCCTCCCAAGGGCCAAGGGCCGTCAGCGCATCGCCGTCGTCCAGGCCCTCGGCACGCTGCGCGACGACAAGGCGATTCGCGACATCCTGCCCGACGTCTCGAGCCCCGACCCTGACCTGCGGCTCGCCGCCATCGCGGCCCTCGCCAGCATCGGCGACGCCGCGGCCGTGGACCCGCTCCTCAAGGCCGCCAAGACCGAGTCCCTCTACCAGCGCAGCAAGACCATCGAGGCCCTCCTCGACCTGGCGGACCGCCTCGCCGAGGCCGGCCAGACGAAAGAGGCGACCCGCATCTGCCGCACCCTGCTCGCCGAGACGGCCGAGGAGGAGATGCACTTCCGCTGCGGCGCCATCGTCGGCCTCGCCAAGGCGGCCGGCGCCGAGGCGATGGACGACGTGCTGGCGGCCATGAGCTCGGAGAACGCCGACTACCGGGCCGCCGGCTTCCGCGCCGCCGTCGCCATGCGCGGCGAGCAGGCCACCCAGGGCTGGGTCGCCCGCATGAAGGGCGCCGACCCCGCCCGACGCATCGCCATCCTCGAGCTGCTATCCCTACGCGGCGACCCCGCGGCTCTCCCCGCCATCCTCGCCGCCGTCAGCGACCCCGACGAGGGCGTCCGCGTCGCCGCCATCAGGGCCGCCGGCCCCGCCGGCGACCAGCGCGCCGTCGCTCCCCTCATCGCCGCCCTCACCGGCAAGGGCGCCGCCGAGAGCATGGCCGCCCGGCGAGCCCTCCTCGCCATCCCAGGCACCGAGGCCTCCCAGGCCATCGCCAAGACCATCCCCACCGCCGCCGCCCCGCTCAAGGTCCTCCTCCTCGACCTCCTCGCCGCCCGCGCCGGCAGAGGCCACCTCGACATCATCCTCGCCGCCACCCAGGATGAGGACGCCAAGGTCCGCAAGGCGGCCGCCGAGGCCCTCGGCAAGGTCGCCGCGCTCGAGGATCTGCCGAAGCTCTCGAAGCTCCTTGTCGCCACCGACGACAGCGGGCTGCGCCGCACCGCCGAGAAGGCGCTCATCGCCGCCTGCGCCCGCATCGGCGACAAGCGCCGCTGCGTCGCCGCCATCGCCCCCGCCATCGAGGGCGCCAAAGGCGACGCCCGAGTCGCCCTCTATCGCGTCCTCGCCAGCATCGGCAGCCGCACGGCCTACCAGGTCCTCAGCGCCGGCCTCACCGACCCCGACGACGCTGTCAAGGACGCGGCCCTCCGCGGCCTCGCCGACTGGCCCGACGACGCCCCCGCCAAGACACTCCTCCAGGTCGCCAAAACCACCAGGAACGAGACCCACCACGTCCTCGCCCTCCGGGGCTACGTCCGCATGATCGAGGTGCGCCAGAACCGCCCGACCGCCCAGAAGCTCAGCATGTGCGTCGGCGCCCTCGAGGCCGCGCGGCGGCCCGACGCCAAGCGCGCCGTCCTCGGCATGCTCGCCAAGGTCGCCGACCCCAAGGCCCTCGAAATCGCACAGGCGCAGCTCAAGGACAAGGATGTCACCGACGAGGCGGCCCTCGCCATAGTCCAGATCGCACGCTCCATCGCCGGCGCCTACCGCGACAAGGCCGAGGCGGCCCTCCAGGAGGTCACCCTCGCCACCAACGCCAAGGCCGTCCACGACGGGGCAAAGGCCGCCATGGCCGAGATCGAGAAGTTCGAGGACTTCATCACAGGCTGGCGCCTCGCCGGCCCCTACCGAGGCGGCAGCACCAAGAAGGTCAATCCACCCGAGCAGCCCGACACGAAGAAGGGCCGGCAGGTCCAGTGGAAGCTCATCACCGCCGCCGGCCGCCAGCCCGGTGTGGTGGACCTCAGCAAGCTCCTTGGCGGCAGCAACGTCTCGGCCTACCTCAAGGCCCAGATCATCGCCCCAGAGGAGATGGAGGCCCGCCTCGAGATCGGCAGCGACGACGGCTGCAAGGCCTGGCTCAACGGCCAGGTCGTCCTCGACAAGGACGTGCCACGCTCGCTGAACATCAACGAGGACAAGGTGCCGGTGAAGCTCAAGAAGGGCCGCAACGACCTGCTCTTGCAGATCACGCAGGGCGGCGGCGGCTGGGAGGCCTGCTGCCGCGTCCGCGCCGCCGACGGCAGCAAGCTCGAAGGCCTCCGCTACGCGGCCGAGTGAGGCTCCCCCTCCGCTTCGTCATGCGGCTCAGGGTCCCCGCACCGTCGGGCGATGGGCCCTGGCCCTGGCCGGGTGGTGGAAGGGAGCCGGGTGAGATGGCGCCATCATCCGTGCCAGTTGCTGGGGCCGCCGTGGGCGCCGGGGAGGCTGGAGAGGCCGATGTCCTGGCGGCGGATGGCCGCGAAGAGGGCGTCGATGCGGGCCACGAGGTTGGCCTTGACGGCACAGTCGTCGAGCACCCTGGCGGGGATGCCCAGACACAGGTTCCAGCACGCGGCGAGCCGTTCGGCGTTCTCCCTCAATTGCTCCAGCGTGCCGGGGAAGGCGGCCGCGTCGAAGCGCGCGACGACTCGCGCCTCCTCCCCGTTATCCCCGGCGCCCTCCACCATGAGAACGATCTCGCCGCTGTCGGTAGCCACGACTTCGAGGCGCGCATTTGTGTACACGGCAAGCCCTCCTTGGCGTGGGCCGGGAGCACGGTCCCTCCCGTCGAGAGTGCTCGAGGTGTCAAGGGACGTGATCTCCGGCTGACGGCGGCGTCAGCGCAGAGCGATCTGCCGGATCCGCGCCCGCCCAGCCTGCCACGCGCCGCGGTCGAGGATGATCTGAGCCTGCCCCTCCCGCACCTTGTAGTACAGGTAGAGGTACGCTCCCTCGAAGCTCTCGGCCTGGCGCGACGCGCCAATGGCGTCCAGCCGGTTGATGAACTCGACCTGCCCGAACTCGAGCGGCGGCGCGGCGCCCGTGGCGGGGATGCCGAGCTGGGCCTTCAGCTCGCCGAAGGTCGGCGGCGACTCGCGCCCCACGAGCGCCAGGACCGCCACCAGCCCTACCGCCACAAAGGCGATGCTCAGCGCAAAGGCGAGCGGGAAGCTGCTCCCCCGCGGCCGGCGGGGCCGGCCGTGCTCGTAGGGGTCGTGGCTGTGGGGGCGGACGGGCGGCGGGGTGCCGCGTCCCCTCGACGCGAAGCCCGGACCTCTCTCGCTCAGTCGCATGGCGCGCCTCTCCCAAGTGCAACCCGTGACCGTACCCCCTCATTATAGGGAGTGCGGGACCCCGGATTCAACAAAAAGCCCGGATTCCGGCGGACAGGCGGGGACGCCGCCAACCGCTCAGATGAGCATGCCGTCCTTCGCGCCCAGGCGGACGAGCTTGATCTTCGCGGGGTCGCAGGTGCCGAGGTGATACTCGGTCTCGGCGGCGGGGATGACCTTCGGCGGCGGGTTGAGGGGCCAGGGCTCGCCCTTGAAGGCGTCGCGCTTGCGGCGCATCAGCTCGATCGCGATCGTGTCGATCGCCACGGGGTCCGTGCCGACCAGGATGCCGCCGTAGGCCCAGCGATAGACCGGGTTGATCTGCGGACCCGGGCCGAAATAGGGCCGCAGGGCGTCCACGACGATCAGCCGCGTCTTGCCCTTGATGTCGGGGTGCAGCCAGTTCTCACCCAGGCGGCTGCCCAGGCCCTTGTGAAACTGGCTGCACTTCTTGGTGAACAGGTTGATGTAGTTCTTGATCGACGCGGCGATGCCGACGCTGCGATGCACCTTGATGGACGGGACGTTGATGACGGCGGTGCAGGCCTTGGCGGGGAAGCCCATGTCCTTGACGTGCAGGCGGTCGTCGGCCACGCCGCAGGCCGACACCCGGGCGCGGACGGCGTCGATGGTGGCCTGCTCGACATAGACGCGCATCCACTGGCACCGCGAGATCTTCACGCCGGCCACGTCGTCCGGCTTCACGTACCGCGCCCAGGCCTCGGCGGGGTCCTCCACGCCGGCGAAGACCGCGACGGCCTCGTCGATCATCTCGGCCACGACCTTGGCGTTGACCTGATGGCCACCGGTCACCGCGTCCTCGCGGCGGATGAGGACAACCGTGCTCGTGGGGTTCTCGGCGCTGAACAGCCTGGCGCCTGCCGCGTGGCGGCCGAGCGCCAGCCCCATCGCCGTCGCCGCCCCCGCGGCCAGGATGTCGCGGCGGGTCAGGCCATCGTCCGCCATCTTGCATCTCCTCTCGATCGAGGCGAAACCCACTCCCTCTCCCGCCGGGAGAGGGAACCACCTCCCACGATCCCGTCAAGCCGGCGCCTTCATCCTCCCCAGCTTCACAGGGTACGCGATCGTGCCGAGTCCTGCAAGGAAGATCAGCAGGAACAGCGCCAGGCCGGCGGCTTGACTCGGCGGGCGCGAGGTGGTAGCGTGAGGACGGCTGTGGGGAGAAGCAACCCGGGAGAAGGAGGCGAGGCGATGAGGCGAACGATGGTCGTGCTGTGTCTGATCGGGCTCGGGCTGGCGTGGGCGGCGGAGGCCGAGCCGCCGGAGGGCTTCACCGCGCTCTTCAACGGCAAGAACCTGGCGGGCTGGGAGTGCAAGGGGAACCCCAAGGCCAAGCCCCGCGCCGACGCCGCCGAGCACTGGAAGGTCGAGGACGGCGTGCTGAAGTACGACGGCAAGGCGACCTGTCTGTGGACGAAGGCCAGTTTCAAGGACTTCGTGCTGATGGTGGACTGGCGGCTGCCGAAGCCTGGCGACAGCGGCATCTACGTCCGCGGCAGCAGCAAGTGCCAAGCGAACATCTGGTGCAACAGGCTCGGCTCGGGCGAGGTCTACGGCTATCGCACCGACAAGAACATGCCCGAGGAGGTGCGCAAGGCCGCCACGCCCTCGAAGGTGGCCGATAAGCCGGTGGGCGAGTGGAACAGCTTCGTCATCACCGTCAAGGGTGAGAGCATGACCGTCGTCCTCAACGGCGAGACGGTCATCGACAACCTCCAGATGCTTGGCTGCCCCAAGACCGGCCCCATCGCCCTCCAGCACCACGGGCAGCCGCTGGACTTCAGGAACATCTATATCAAGGAGCTCAAGGCGGAGTAGCGCCGCGCCGGTAGATCTGTGGCGCTCGTGCCGCTGGAGCGGCGGCGCTTCCGCCCCCACGCTGGAGCATGCGGACGAGCGCTTGGTGGGGGTGCCTCTCGTCTCGTCCGGATGCTCTGCATCGGGGGGCACGATCGCGACGTTGCGGGATCGCTCCACTGCCCCAAAGACCGAACACCTGCCACCGGACACCACCCCTGACATGAGACACACTCCTGCAGGATTGGGAACCTGCGGGAGGGGTCGTGCTCGCAGCGCGCTGGGGGATCCTACTGTGCTCTCACCGGGTCAGCTTCTCGACTTCGTCGTTCCATGCGACCTTCAGGGCCTTGGGAATCTCGCTGCCGCCCAGATGTTCCCGCATCCTGCTGTGGAAGTGCTCCCTGCCTTCAGCGCCGACAGTGACCAGGGAGTTGACCAGCCACTCGCGAATGTCCGCGAAGCTCACGTCGTGCCCTTGGGAGAAGTACTTTTCTGCCTGTTGTCTTGCCTCTTCCTGCACTCGCTCCAGGTGTACGACGAACACGTAGTCCCGTAGCCCAGCCGTGGCGATCTTGGCCCGGAACGTCGCTCGCACACGGGCGGCGTCTACCTGGCGCTCAGTGACCTCAATGGTGAGGAGCCGCTCCCCGCCCCGTCGGATGCAGATGTCGCCACCGGTCCCCGAGGCCTTGTCGGCGACGTTGATGCCCTGCGCGTCTATTTCCCAAGGCAGCGTGAAGCGCTGAGCGATTGTTTCAACCATCGAGAGCACCAGCAGGCACGGGAACACGCCTCCGCTGGGCCGGGCGAGCAGCCCGTCGATCAGCTTCGCGTACTGGCTCAGGCTGATTCGGCCCAATTGGAAAAGCTCGACGTTCGACTCCTCCCGCAGCAGGACGAACCGATACATCACGTGGTCGAGCAGGCGGCGCGCGTCTTCTTCTGTTGCCCCCGCCTCCAGGTAGTCGAGCACGGCGAGAAAGGCATCGTAGCCTGTCTTGTCGCGGAGCCTGGCCCTCGTGGTCTCGTCGAACGCCACTTGGCGGCGGAAGCAGGAGAGGTACGGCCCACGGGAGCACGGGATGTCCCTCTCGTGAAGGAATGGGTTCACCACCCGTTCATCCAGCGACCGGCCGCTGAACGCGTTGTCGCCCAGGTCCAGATAGGGGAGGCGGACATCTCTGGTCGGCTCGGTCAGCCTCGTCAGCAGGCAGCCAACGAGCACCTCTCGATAGGCCTGCGTCTTCGAGGCGAACACACTCCCACAGGCCTCGTGGATGTCGGCGGGAACCTCCGGCACCTCGTCGGCGAAGAAACCCGCCTCTGCGCGCGTGAAGCTCTCATCAAGTATCTGGCGGGCCGCATCCCATTTGCCGGCGGGGGTACGCATTGAAGCCTCTCAGTAGTTCACCCACAGCACCTCTTGCCGCGGCTTCTTGATGGAGTGGCAGTTCTTCTCTTGTGCTTCGATACAGCGCCAGCCGGCATAGAGCGCGTCCGTGAGATCGCATCGGTAGCCTGAGACGGCGACCTTGCCCTCTGCCTTGTTGAGGACGCGGGCAAGCTGCGCATGTTCCTTAGCGGTCATCTCGTACTTGTAGGATTTGCTGTCGCCCCTTGTCTCGTGGGGGTAGGGTGGGTCGCAGTAGAACAACGTGTCCTTGCTGTCGTAGAGCTCCACGACCTCGATGGCCGGCCGGTTCTCAATCTGGACCCGCAAGAGGCGCAAGGCTACCTCAGGAAGCCCCTGGACACTTCCCAGCCACCGCGACACCACCCCGGCCATTCCCGCTCGGCTGGTTGCCTTGCAGTTTGCCCATCTCCCGATGGACGCGGTCTGCGCCAGCCCGGTCCTCACCTGACGCGCGCGGACGAAGAACCGGCGAGCCAGCTCGAGATCCGTCAGGTCGTCCGACGGCGGCTCCAGCGCCTTGGCGAACTCCTCGCGCGAGAAGGGGGTCAAGGCGATGGCCTTGATCAGGTCGTCGGTCTGGTCGCGAAGCACGCGGAAGAACCGCGCCACCTCGCCATCCAGGTCGTTGTACGTCTCGACCGGCGAAGGCTCCCGATTCAGGAGCACGGCAGCGGACCCCCCGAAGGGCTCGCAGTAGTGGTGCGCTTGCGGCAAGAGCGGCAGGAGCCAGTTGAGGTGGCTGTATTTCCCTCCGTACCAGCCGAAGGCGATCCTCTTTTTCTTCGGGCGCCGCCTCCCGTACCGCGTCCTCGGACGTTGCGGCGGGGACTCCCCCGGCTCCGGCCGTGAGTCCTCGGGGTCGAAGAGGAACTCCAACTGCGACGTCTGACCCTCCGCAACCAGGAAGTCCGTGGTTGACTCCAGCAGATCGTACTTCACTGCGGAGGGCAGCGAGCAGATCACCTCGGCGAGGCGCTTCGCGTCGCCGTTGTCCTTGCTCTTCTTCCTTGCCATGTCACACGGTCTCCGGGTCACTCCTTCGGCGTCAGCGTCACATGCACGCGTCGTTCGTATTATACAGGCGCGCGGTGGCCCTGCAACATGGAATCGCGCGACCGCTCGCACCTCCGAGAGCGGCGCCGTCACTCCTCGACGACGTCGATCTGGACGAGGAGCAGCTCGCGCTTGAGGTGGGCGAGGGTGTGGAGCTGTGTCGGGCTGTCGAAGGTGAGGCGCGCGCCGCGCAGGAAGCCGTCCATCCCGCTGCTCTCGACGCCATCGACCACGACGACCCACTTGTCGCCGGTCATGGCCTGCCAGGCCACCCGCCTGCTATCGGGGCTGAAGACGGGCGGGCCAGCGGCGATGGCGTCGTAGGGCTTGCCCTCCGCCCCGTCGATGACGACGAAGGCTTTGCCCTCCCGCTGCGCCGCGTAGGCAACCCGCTTGCCGTCGGGGCTGAAGGCGATGCTCCCGAGGCCGATGGCGTCGCACGGCTTGCCCTCCGCCCCGTCCACCACGGCCAGCCACTTCCCGCCGCTCTGGGCGCTGTGGGCCGTGCGGCGGCCGTCGGGGCTGAAGGTCAGGCTCCCGCGGCCGATGGCGTCGTAGCCCTTCCCCGCCTTGCCGTCCACCACGGCGAACCACCTCCCGCCCCGCGCCGCCGTGTAGCCGACGTGCCTGCCGTCGGGGCTGAAGACGAGGCTGCCCTGGCCGATGGCGTCCCAGGGCTCGGAGGCCTGGCCGTCCACGACGGCGAGCTGCTTGCCGCCGCGGGCGGCCGTGTAGGCGAGGCGCTTGCCGTCGGGGCTGAAGAGCGGGCCGCTGCGGCCGATGCCCTCG
>CAZDNN010000227.1:0-9526 GCA_964506385.1 uncultured Planctomycetota bacterium | reverse complement strand
GCCACCGGAGACCCCGTGGACGCCGGTGCGCGGGTAGTAGCGGCCGGTGAGGAACGCGGCCCGCGTGGGTGCGCATACTGGGCTGACGAAGAAGCGGTCGAACCGCGCGCCCTCGGCTGCCAGGCGGTCCATCACCGGCGTGTCGAGCTTCCCGTTACCATGGGAGTGGATATCGCCCCACCCCTGGTCGTCGGTCAGCACGACCAGCACGTTCGGCCGCCCCCGCGGCCGCCGCTCCCCCGCGCGCAGGGGCTGCGTGGCTGCTAGAGCGCCGGCGCCGAGCGTCTTCAGGAACCCGCGGCGTGTGGATGTCCCTTGGGTCACGTGCCGATCCCTTCTACTCCCCGGCCAACTCGATGGCCCGCTCCACAACGCGCTCGTCCGCGCGGAGACCGTTCGCGAGCAACTGCTCGAAGAGAGGACGCGCAGCAGGCACGAGACCCCGCCGCTTCGCCAGCACGATGACCGACAGTGTCCCGCGAACCGGCACGCCAAGCGCCACGGCGCGCCGACGCGCCGACCCATCGTCGAGGATGGCCTCTCTGCTCGGATCGCCGTGGCAGAGGGAGAGCACCTGGCCCTCGCCCAGACCAAGGTCCCACGAAGCCACGATCGGTAGGACTGCGCCGACCTCGCGCACGAAAGGTTCTCCGCGCTCGTGAAGCCACAGCCGCGCCGCGTCCGATGGAGGGCCAGCATCCACCTCCCGCGCGACGCCCTCGGGGATGATCATCTCGTCGCAGAGGCTGGGCAGGAGCTCGATGTGACCGATGGTCCCCAGGCTGATGAGCGGCGATGCGTTGACCACCCAGGCTCTACTCACGGCTGACGTCGTCCTCGAGCTCACCCACGGTCGTCTGGAAGACGGGCACGCTGTAGCGGGCCAGGGCGTCGATGAACTCACAGCGGCTGACGCCAGCGACCTCAGCCGCCTTCGACTGCGACAGCTTCTGTATCTCGTACCACTTCACGGCCGCCGCCAGGCGCAGCTCGCGCACGAACTCGTCCGGAGTGGTCCTCAGCGCCGAAAGCGCGCCCTCGGGCAAGTCCAACTCCACGTGGACAGACATCGCTGCACTCCTGCCCTCTCCTCTTGGATGTCTAGCATACGCTCCGGTCTCCGCAAGGTCAAGAGCGTCCCACCGAAGCTGATTCCCCGCAGGCCGTATGCGCATCGTGCGTGGGTCAGGCCGACGCGCGCGGATTTTCGGCTTGGCAGTGGGCGGCGAGCGTGTATAATCGGCGTGGCGGTCGCCGTCATCCCCTTCCCTTGCGGCCCGTCCCTCCCCGTCCCAGACAGCACTGGTCCATCCCGTGGCAAAGCTGATCGAGAAGGCGGATCGCGGCGAGGTGGAGCACGAGCTGCTTTTCGGCAGCACGTGCATCGGCCGCGGGTTCCTCAGTGACATCGCAATCGACGACCCCGGCGAGCGCTGGCTCCACGCCGAGGTGCTGGCCATCGGCGAGGGGCGCTATGCCGTGTTGGACCGGCGCTCTCGGGGCGGGGTGACGGTGAACGGCGAGGCGGTGGCCGGGCGGCGGGAGCTGGCGGACGGAGATGTGGTGGGCGTGGGCGGCAGCGAGTTCGTCTTCGTCGCCGGCGCGGCGGCTGGGGTGCCTGCGTCGGGAGTCGCGCGGCGGGGGGTTGCGTCGGGTATGATGCGGCTGGCGGCGGGCACCATGGTCTCCCGGGTGCTGGGGATGGTGCGGGAGATGGTGGCGATGGCCTGGTTCGGCGCGTCGGGCATCTTCGACGCCTTCGTCGCGGCGACTACGCTGCCCAACCTGTTCCGCGACGTGCTTGGTGAGCACGCGGCGGAGAGCGCCTTCATGCCGGCGCACAAGACCCTCGTGCTGCGGGGGCGGGCGGACGAGGCGCGGCGGCTCGAGACCTCGGTGCTGACGATCGTGAGTGCGAGCGGGCTGGTGCTGGTGGTGCTCGGGGCGCTGCTGGCGCCGTGGCTGGTGCGGGCGCTGACGCCGCGGTTCGCGCGCGACTTCCCCCATCTGCTGGCGCTGGCGGTGTCGCTGTCGCGCGGGATGATGCCCTACCTGATGATCGTCGCCGTGGGGGCGGTATTCGGCAGTCTGTTGCTCAGCGAGCGGCGGTTCCTGCTCTACGCCATGGCGCCGGCGGCGTCGAGTCTGTGCGTGATCGGTGCGATCGTGCTGTTCGCCGGGCGGCTGGACGCTGGGAGCCTGGCCCTGGGGCTGGTGGTCGGCGGGACCGTGCAGATGCTGCTGTGCGGCTGGCCCTACCTCCGCCCTGGGCGGGAGAGCCGCTTCTCTGCCCGGCCGCTGGTGGACCTCAAGCAACCGGCGCTGCGGAAGGTGGGGCGGGGGGTGGTGCCCATCGCGCTCTCGGGGGTGCTCAACAAGTTCATCTGGGTCGTCGATCGGATTCTGGCGAACTGGTTTTGCGAGGTCGGCCGGCTCACGGCGTTGTACGGGGCGCACCGACTGCTCCAGTTGCCTTTCGGCGTGGTGGGGCTGGCGGTGGGCCGGGCGGCGTTCCCGTCGCTGATCGAGGAGGCGTCGGGGGAGGGGGGTGTGGGGTTCTCGCGGGCGGTGGTGCGTGCGCTGCGGCTGAACTGCTTTCTGATGCTTCCCGCGATGCTGGGGCTGGTGGCGCTGGCGTCGCCGTTCGTGCGGCTCATGTACGAGCGGGGCGCGTTCACGGCCGAGCACACGCGCTGGGTGGCTCTGGCGCTGGTGTGCTACGCGGTGGGGCTGGTGGGGATGGGGATGCGGACGGTGCTCTCGCGGGCCTTCTACGCTCTGCTGAACACGCGGACGCCGCTCTACCTGTCGGCGGTGGCGGTGGGGACGAACGTGGTGCTGAGCGTGGCGCTGGTGGTCACGCCGCTCGAGCACGGGGGGCTGGCGCTGGCCTCCAGCGTGGCGACGTGGCTCCAGGTGGTGCTGCTGATGGTGATGCTGGGCCGGGAGGTGTCTCGGCAGGGGCGTCGGCTGTCGCTGGCGGGGCTGGGCGGCGGGCTGGCGCGGATGGTGGCGGCCGGGGCGGCCATGGCGGCGGCGCTCTGGGGTGGCCTGGCCGGCGTGCGTGCCTTGGGGATCGGGACGGGCCTGGTGGCGAGTGTCGTGACGGTGGCGGTGCCGGGCCTGGTGGGGCTGGTGGTCTACTTCGCTGTCGCGTGGGTGCTGCGATGCGAGGAGGTGGACCATCTCCTGCGGCGATGGCGGCGGGGCGGCCCGCCGCCGTCCGCGCCGTCCGAGGAGGCGGGCTGACGGTTCAGAGGGCCGACGCCGAGATGCAGGGGAGGGCGAGGCTCCCGCCGAGCCGCGCCTCGGTAGAGAGCTTCCGATGGAGCGCGGCTCGGCAGGAGCCTCGCCCTCCCGTGTCCACTGCTTCCTTGACTACTTCTCTTCGATGGTGAGGAGCTGGCCGGGGCGTGCGTAGTCGAGCTTTTGTGTGTGGCCGTCGGGCCAGCGGATGGTGAGCTGGACGCCGCCGGTGAAGCCGGCGAGGCCGAGGTGGACGATGGGGGAGCTCTGGGAGGTGGATCCGCCGCCACAGGAGACCTCGCGGACCATGCGCAGGGGGCCGGCGGTGGCGGTGATGCGGGCGCCGATGCCCTGGCGGTTGCCGCCCTTGCCGGCGAGCCGCAGGCGCAGCGACGAGGTGCCCTTGGCCTGATTCTCGAGGAGCCTGACCCCTGCGGCGCTGCCAAGGACGACGTCGAGGTCGCCGTCGTTGTCCTTGTCGAACCAGGCCTGGCCCCAGGTGTTGAAGGCGATGGCGCCGGCCCGCCAGGTGACGGGCTGGAAGGAGCCCTTCCCGTCGTTCTGATAGAGGAAGGTGGGCCGCTCCTTGTAGATGGCGGTGAAGTAGAGGTCGAGGTCGCCGTCGTTGTCGAAGTCAACCATGGCGACATCGGCGACCATGCCCTCGTAGCGGATGCCGGCCTTTGCGGCGGTGTCTGCGAGCCGCCACTTGGCCTCCTTCCCGCCGTTGATGTAGAGCGCCGTCGTGTCCGAGAAATGGATGACCCTGGGCAGGGCGAGGCTGGTGACGGCCAGGTCGAGGAGGCCGTCGCCGTTGACATCGCCCCAGCAGGGGCCGATGCTGTGGCCGAAGGCCGAGGCCAGCTTTCCTTCGCCAGGCGTGCCCCGGACACCGAGGGCCTCGGCCTGCTCGAGGAACTTCCCGCCACCCTGGTTGACGAAGAGCTGGTTCGGGTAGAGCCGGTAGTTGGCCACGTAGAGGTCCGGCTTGGCGTCGTCGTTGAAGTCGCCCCACATGCACCCGCGGGCGCAGTAGTAGGCGCCGCTCTCCTTCTCGGTGCCTGTCTTGGGGTCGGGCACGGTGACCTTCACGCGGAGGCCCGCCTGCTCGGTGACGTCCTCAAAGCGTGTGCCTGTGTTGCGGAACAGGAAGTCGGGGAGGCCGACGCCAGGCCGCTTCGGGTGCTCGAAGGTACCGATGAAAAGGTCGAGGCGGCCGTCGGCATCGTAGTCGGCGGCGGCCAGCGCCTCGGGGATGCCCGGGAGCTGCACGTTCAGCCCGACCTTCGCGGTCACGTCGGAGAAGGTGCCGTCGCCGAGGTTGCGCCAGAGCCGCACCGTGGGGAACGTGCCGAGCAGCAGGTCGAGGTGGCCGTCGCCGTCGTAGTCGAGCCACAGGGCGGACGAGGCGTTGAGGCGGTCGATCTTCGTCTGCTCGGTGACGTCCTTGAAGGTCTTGCCGCCCTCGTTCCTGAACACGCGGCCTGTGACGCACAGGTCCTCGAAGCCGTCGCCGTCGTAGTCGCCGACGGCGACGCGCGGGCCGAGGGTGCCCTTGAGGCCCACGGCCTCCGTGACATCTTTGAAGGTGACCTTGGGCACGGGCTCGGCGGCGACGAAGCGGTTCTTCTCGGGGGTCGTGAAGCCGGCGGTGTGGTAGGTATAGGCCAGGAAGTCCTCGGCGACGGTGGTCTCGGCGGCGAGGAGCTTGCGGCGGTACTCGTCGCGCTCGGGGTTGCCGGAGGGGGGGATCTCCTGGGCCTTGAGGGCGTCGATGGCCTGCTCGAAGTAGCTGGCGGCCTCGGGATAGCGCACGCCATACTCGATGTAGGTGCGCGCAGCGGTGAAGAAGACAGGGGCGGAGATGGGCTTGACCCTGAAGTAGCGGGTCTTGACCACGTCGTGAAGCTGGTTCTCGCCGCTCTTGGCATAGATGCCCATCAGGTGGGCGTCGATGCGGCGCTCGACGTCGGTGGGCAGGCCCTGGATGGTCTCGCGCAGGTGGATGAGCAGCTCGGCGCGCTGCTTGAGGTCCTTCACCCCCAGGATGCCGCTCATCACCGTGTTTAGCGTCGTCTTGCTGTCCTCGGAGCGGTAGATGCTCACGCCCAGACGCTGGAGCTTGCGGACGTAGTCGATGGCAGGCTTGAATTCCTTGAGGAGGGCGTGGAGACGGGCCATGTAGTGATTGGCGACGATGTTGTCGTCCTTGAGCTTCATGGCCTCGCGGAACTTGCCGAGAGACTCCTTGTAGCGGCCTTCGTTATAGAGCTCCTTGCCGTCGTCGAGCAGGGCCTGGAGCTGGCTGCGGCCGGGCGGCGCGCCGCCCAACGCCGCCACGGCGGACAGGGTCAGCAGCGCCGCTACGAGCCATCGGAGGCCGCTTCGCATGCCTCATCTCTCCTCGCAATGCAGATACAGTGCTCCGGAGGTAATTGCAGGGCTCACAGGAGTATACAGCGCCCGCCGCGTACGGTCAAGGCGGAGACCGACGGGGACGAGGACGAGCGGAGAGGAAACCCCGAGAACCGGGGGTAGGCCTCCACCGCTCGCGCGAGCTTGACGGCGGCCGGCTGCGCTGCCATAATGCCCAGCGGCGCGGGGCTCGCAGCGGCTTCCGTTCCCCAAGCCCCATTCTCCCGCTCGCCCACCGAAAGGAACGTGTGATGGTGAAGAAACCCCGGAAGGTGAAACGCATCGGCGTCCTGACCGGCGGCGGCGACTGCCCAGGTCTCAACGCCGTGATCCGCGCCGTGGCCAAGACGGCGATGGGCGTCTACGAGGTCGAGGTGGTCGGCATCCGCGACGCCTTCCGCGGCTTCGTCGAGGGCGACGCCTTCGAGATGGAGCGCAGCGACGTCAGCGGCATCCTCACCCAGGGGGGCACCATCCTCGGCACCTCGAACAAGCACAACCCCTTCCACTACCCCGTCGAGACGAAGCGCGGCGTGCAGCACCGCGACATGTCCAGGCGCCTCATGGCCAACGCGCGGAAGTGGAAGCTCGACGCCGCCGTCCTCATCGGCGGCGACGGCACGATGAACCTCGCTCACAGGCTAAGCCAGATCGGCCTCCCCGTCGTCGGCGTGCCCAAGACCATCGACAACGACCTGCCCGAGACCGACGTGACCTTCGGCTTCGACTCCGCCGTCGCCACCGTCACCGAGGCCATCGACAAGATCCACACCACTGCCATGAGCCACCACCGCGTCATGGTCGTCGAGACCATGGGCCGCTACGCAGGCTGGATCGCCCTCTACGCTGGGGTCGCCGGCGGCGGCGACATCATCCTCATCCCCGAGATCCCCTATACCCTCGACAACGTCGTCGAGGTCTGCCGGCGCCGCAGCCACACGGGCCGCAGGTTCAGCATCGTGGTCGTCTCTGAGGGCGCCAGGCCCAAGGGCGGCGAGTACGTCGTCGAGCGGGTCGTCAAGGAAAGCCACGACCCCATCCGCCTCGGCGGCGTCGGCGCCAAGCTCGCCCGCGACATCGAGGACACCTGCGGCCTCACCACACGCTACACTATACTCGGCCACCTCCAGCGCGGCGGCACCCCCACCGCCTTCGACCGAGTGCTCGCCACCCGATTCGGCCACCACGCCATGGAACTCGTCGCCAGGGGACGCTTCGGCCGCATGGTCTGCCTCAAGGGGCAGGACATCACGTCCGTGCCCCTGACCAAGGCCATCGCCGAGCTGAAGCTCGTGCCCCGCAACCACGCCGTCATCAAGGCCGCCCGCGCCATCGGAACCGCCTTCGGCGACTGACCGCCGCGGCCCGCTTACGGGAAAAAGCGCACACTCCAGCTAACAGGCCCCCTCCGAGCGCCACAATGGGGGAAACGGCGCTGGGGCCGCCAGCGCCCCGCGACACAGGCCAGGAGGATCTGTGAAACCCCGGCGGGGGCGGCAGTGTAGTTGCAATTGTACGGGGCTTCCCCTACAATCGCCGGGAGTAGGCCAGGATCAATCACCCTGCGGAGAGGAGAGCGTGATGAGCAGAACGTGGCAGCGGATCGTGGTCGGCCTCGTGGCGGTGGCGCTCGTGGCAGCCGCGACGGCCCAGGCCGGGGAGGCCGTGGTGCTCGGTCGCGTGTGCGTCCGCGACGTCAAGCAGCTTGTGGACAAGGCGACCAAGGTCGTTGACAAGATCGTCCCCGGCCAGGGCGCCCAGATGAAAGCCATGGCCGACATGCAGCTCCAGGGAGCCCAGTTCGCCGGCGCCGACTGGACTCGGCCGTTCTCCATCGTGCTCATCAGCGGCAAGGGGTTCGGCAAGGTCGAGCCCGTGCCCGTCGGCATCATCCCCGTGGCCAACGGCGAGCAGTTCCGCCAGGCTCGCCAGGCTGCGGGACAGGTCGGCGAGAAGATCGAGATCCGAGGCAACTACGCCCTCATCAGCAACGACCCCGGCGCCTTCGCCGCCATCAGCGAGGAGCGGATCAACATCTACAGCTCGTTCCCGAAGGCCGGCGGCGACTCCGACGTCTACCTGACTTTCTACATCGACGACACGGTGAAAGAGTACCAGATCGAGATCGACCAGGCCATGCAGCAGGCCCAGGAGCAGGTCGCCGGCATGGGCGCCGCTGGCGGCCCCTTCGCCATGATGGGCCAGATCCAGAAGGCCCTGGGCCCCCTCGCCAAGTTCGCCGCCACCCAGGCCAGGCGCGTCAGCCTCATCCTCAAGCTCACCGACGACTCCCTCGAGGTCATGGGCCGCTTCTACGCCATCGAGGGCAGCCACCTGGCCACGGCCCTTGCCGGCCAGCCCCAGAAGATGACCGACCTGGCCAAGTACCTGCCCCCCGACGCCTGCATGAGCTTCGTCACCATGTCCGACATCACCAAGGCCAGGCCCTTCGCCGAGGCCCTCCTCGACACCATCGCCGCCCCGCTCGAGATGAAGACCGAGGACCGCGACAAGGTCCTCGCCCTCATGTTCGGCTCCACCCAGACCGGCGAGGCCGCCATCGCCTACTCCGGCGACCCCACGCAAAAGGGCATGCAGATGGCACAGGTCATCCGCATCGCCGACGCCGCGAAGTTCCGCGCCGCCAGCAAGGACGCCGTCGAGTGGATGATGCAAGGCCCCCTCGGCGGCATGATGCAGGGCATGGGCATGAACATGGACGTCAAGCACGAGCCCGGCATCCGCGAGCACAAGGGCGTCACCATCGACCGCCTCACCGTCACCGTCAAGCAGGACCCCAACGCCCAGCCCAACCCCATGATGGGCCAGCAGCAGCCCCAGGTCACCGAGATGGGCGCCCTCGGCGACCTCGGCGTCGCCGCCACCAACAACCCCACCGGCGAGCTGCTCAACGCCATCATCGACCGCATCAAGGGCGGCGAGCCAGGCCTCGACCAGAGCCCTGCCTACAAGGCCGCCCTCGCCGCGGCACCGAAGAACGCCAGCATCGTCTACCACGTCTCCTTCAACACCTTCCTCGCCAAGGCCCTCGAAGAGGTCGCCAAGCAGCAGCCCATGATCGCCATGATGGCCGGCGGCCTCGCACAGGCCGACCCCAACGAGCCGCCCATCACGGGATACGCCATCTTCGACGGAAACCGCGTCGAGTTCTTCACCCGCGTCCCCCAGCAGCCCATCATCAACCTCGCCAACCGCATCCGCAAGATGGCGGAGCAGCGGGGCGGCCCCGGCGCCGCGCCCGGCCCCAAGCCCGGCGGCGTGGACGATTTCTAGAGCCCACCTGTCTCACACACCCCGCGGCGCGGCGGCCCCCACAGGCTGTCGCGCCGCCCTCATGGGCGCGCCCACAGCGTGAGAGCGGACCGCGGCCAAGAACGACTTGACTCCCAAAGGCGATAGCGCTATAGTGCCTACTAGCGGCTGGTGGACTGGCCGCACCCCCTTCTGTCCACCGGAGACACCCAATGGACAGCCTCCTTCCCGTGGCGATCTTCAATCTCGGGGCGCCGGAGGCCATCTTGATCGGGATCGTCGCCCTCATCCTGTTCGGACCGCGCCTCCCCAGCGTCATGCGCTCCCTCGGCAAGGGCATCGTCGAGTTCAAGAAGGGCATCCGCGACACCGAGGACGAGATCAACCGCGAGATCGACAACGCTGAGCGCCCTTCCGAGAAGCGCATCGACCACACCACCGACGACTAGGCCCCCGCGCACACGGCGGCATAGCCAAGTGGACTAAGGCGACGGATTGCAAATCCGTTATTCACCGGTTCGAATCCGGTTGCCGCCTCAATACTGTTCGGCACGGTATTCGCAGTGTGGCGAGCATGGCAGCGTGAGGGGGT
>CAZDNN010000226.1:0-9572 GCA_964506385.1 uncultured Planctomycetota bacterium | reverse complement strand
ACGCTTCCCTGGATGGTACCGGCAGGCGGGAGCCGAGTCAACGTCCGCTGCCTTGACACACCCGACGCATCGGGCTACCGTGTGCAGGCAACCACAGGCTGAACAGGAGACCTCTGATGCCCGGGAGCCTCTCTCGACGCGATGCGCTGCTCGGCGCGGTGGCGGCCGGCGCCCTCGCCACAGGCGCGTCCGCCGCCGCGAAGGACGAGGCCGAGCCCTTTGGCTACTGCCTCAACATCGCCACCATCCGCGGCCAGAAGCTGCCCCTCGACAGGCAGATCGACGTGGCGGCACAGGCCGGCTACGGCGCCATCGAGCCGTGGACCGGCGACATCCGCCGCCACCAGCAGCAGGGCGGGTCGCTCGCCGACATCCGCAAGAAGCTCGCCGACCTCGGCCTCAAGGCGCCCAGCGCCATCGGCTTCGCCCGCTGGATCGCCGACGACGAGGGCCAACGCGCGAAGGCCCTCGAGCAGATCAAGGGCGACATGGACCTGCTCCGCCAGATCGGCGCGACCGGCATGGCCGCCGCGCCGGGCGGCGCGAAGCGGCCCCTCGACCTGGCGGCTGCCGCCGAGCGCTACCGCGCCGTGCTCGAGCTCGGCGACGAGATGGGCATCATCCCGCAGCTCGAGCTCTGGGGGCCATCGCCCCTCCACACCGTCGGCCAGGCCGCCATGGTCGCCGCCGACGCAGGGCACCCGAAGGCGTCGCTCCTCCTCGACGCCTACCACATCTACAAGGGCGGCGGGAACTTCGCCGGCCTCCGCCTGCTCGGCCCGCTCGCCATGCACGCTTTCCATATGAACGATTACCCTGCCGACCCGCCGCGCGAGGCCATCAACGACTCCCACCGCGTCATGCCTGGCGACGGCGTCGCGCCGATGAAGGACATCCTCCGGACGCTCCGCGACATCGGCTTCCGCGGCTGGCTCTCCATCGAGCTCTTCAACCGCGACTACTGGAAGAAGCCCGCGGCGGAGACCGCGAGGATCGGCCTCGCGAAGATGAAGGCCGCCGTCGCCGCTGCCCTGGCCTAACCGCGAGGAGAGGGATTCATGCGCATGCCGTCCCGGTTGCTCGCCTGCCTGATGCTCTGCGCCGCGCTGGCCGCGGGCGGCGAGTACCTCCGTTGGAAGGAACTGCCCGAGCTGCCGCCCGCGCCCGGCCAGACGACCCAGATCGGCGTAGCCGGCCCGTTCGCCGGCGTCCACAACGGCGCGCTCATCGTCGCCGGCGGAGCCAACTTCCCCGACGCCGCGCCGTGGGAGGGCGGCAAGAAGGTCTGGTGGGATCAGGCGTTCATACTTCCCGAGTCATCACCCGACGCAAGCTGGATCGCCGTGACGAGCTTCACGCTTGACCGCCCTATGGCCTATGGGGCGACCGTGAGCACGGACGCGGGCCTCGTGCTCATCGGTGGCTGCGATGCACAGCGGTGCTACGCCGACGTGTCTCTGTGGGCATGGCGCCCTGAGCGGAAGCAGCTCTGGACTTTCCCACTCCCTTCGCTGCCGCGTCCGCTCGCCTTCATGGCCGCGGCGAAGATCGGCGACACCGTCTACGTGGCCGGTGGACAGGAAGCGATGGAGAACGCGCAGGCAACGAACCACTTCTGGGCGCTCGACCTGTCGAAGACGGTGGGCGAGGTCCGCTGGCAGGAGCTGGCGCCGTGGCCCGGCCCGCCGCGCGTCCTGCCCGTCGTCGCGGCCCAGAGCGACGGGGTCACCGACTGCGTCTACGTCCTCAGCGGCCGGAACATCGCGCCGGGCAAGCCGACCGAGATCCTCACCGACGCCTACCGCTACAACCCCAAGACCAAGCAGTGGACGCGCCTCGCCGACATCGCGCTCGAGGGCGAGGCCCCGCGCTGCGTGATGGCCGCTACGGGCTACGCCTCCGGCGCGAACCACATCCTGGTCTTCGGCGGCGCCGACGGGAAGACATTCCTCGAACTGGAACGCCTCGGCGCGGCGATCAAGGCAGCCGACGAGGCCGAAGCGGCCGGACTCAGGAAGCAGCAGACCGAGATCCTGACCAACCACCCCGGCTTCTCGAAGGACATCCTGGCTTACCACACGATTACCGACACCTGGGCGAAGGCCGGCGAGCTGCCGACCACCAGCCACGTGACGACTGTCGCCGTGAAATGGGGCGACGCCTTCGTCATCCCGAGCGGCGAGATCCGCCCAGGGGTGCGCACGCCGAAGGTCTGGCGTGCCGAGCCGGTGAAGCCCGGCCGCTTCGGCGCCCTCAACTACGCGGTCCTGGGCGCCTACATGCTGGCGCTCGTCGCCATGGGCGTCTACTTCTCCCGGCGGGAGAAGACGACGGACGACTTCTTCAAGGCCGGGGGCCGCATCCCGTGGTGGGCCGCGGGCCTGAGCATCTACGGCACCCAGCTCAGCGCCATCACCTTCATGGCCATCCCCGCCAAGACCTTCGCCACCGACTGGCGCCTCTTCCTCGGCAATATGGCCATCATCATGGTCGCCCCCTTCATCATCTTCCTGTTCCTGCCCTTCTACCGCCGGCTCAACGTGACGACGGCGTACGAGTACCTGGAGCGGCGGTTCAACCTCGTGGCCCGGCTGCTGGGCAGCGTGATGTTCATGCTCCTCCAGTTCGGCCGCATCGGCATCGTGCTCTTCCTTCCCTCGATCGCGCTGGCGGTGGCGACGGGGATGAACGTGAGCTTCTGTATCGTGGTCATGGGGGCGCTGTGCATCGTCTACACGGTGCTCGGCGGCATCGAGGCCGTGGTGTGGACGGACGTGCTCCAGGTCATCGTGCTCCTCGGCGGCGCGATCCTGTGCCTGATCGTCATCCCCTTCCACGTCCCTGGCGGGTGGAACGCGATGAACGACATCGCGGACGCCGCGGGGAAGCTGCGGCTTCTCGACTTCCGCCTCGATCTGACGACGATGACCTTCTTCGTCGTGGTCGTTGGCTGCTTCGGCGCCAACATCATCAGCTACGGCAGCGACCAGACCGTGATCCAGCGCTACCTGACCACGAAGGACGAGAGGTCGGCGGCGCGCGGCATCTGGACGAATGCCCTGATGTGCATCCCCGGCTCGCTGATCTTCTTCGGCATGGGCACCGCGCTCTTCGCCTTCTACAAGTCGAACCCCCAGGCGCTGAACCCGACGCTCTCGAAGGGCGATGCCATCTTCCCCTGGTACATCGTCACGCAGCTTCCGCCCGGCGTCGCCGGCCTGCTCATCGCCGGCGTGTTCGCGGCCGCGATGTCGAGCCTCGACAGCAGCATGAACAGCGTGGCCACCGCGTTCACCACCGACTTCTACCGCCGCTTCAAGCCCGAGGCGTCCGACCATTCCTGCCTGACCCTGGCGCGGGTGGTCACCGTGGTCGTGGGGGTGCTGGGGACGGCGTTCGCCCTGATGATGGCGCAGTGGGGCATCAAGTCGCTGTGGGATCAGTTCGCCACGTTCCTCGGCCTGTTTGGCGGCGGGTTGGGCGGGCTGTTCCTGCTGGCGATCTTCACGCGGCGGACCCACGGCCTCGGCGCCATCGTCGGCCTGGTTGCCAGCGGTGCCGTGCAGTATCTGGTCAAGACGCGCCTGTCGCTCGACCCGCGGTTCCTCGCCGTGACGGGCATCGTTTCTTGCGTCGTCATCGGCTATGTTGCGAGCCTGCTCATCCCCGCGAGGCGCAAGCCGCTCGACGGCCTGACCCTCTATACCATGCCGAAGGCAGTGGGGGAGGGCAGGGTCTAGTCGCGCTCGCGCCGCACCGACCCCTCGACGGCGCGGCGGAACTCCTTCGTGACCCCTTCGGCGGCGTTGCCTGGACGCTGCCTCGATGCCCTCAGGTAGGGCCTGGGTCGCGGCACGTGCGTGCCACCCACCCAGCGGAGGCCGCGAAGCCGAGGCGGGTCACCCTTCCACGGCGGATGGGCCTTGTCGTCCTCCGTCGCCTTGTCGGCTGGGGTGAAGGCCAGCTCTGTGATCTCGCGCCAGTCATCGAGCGGCCGGCCCTTGGCGTCCAGGACGGGGCAGCGGATGAGGGGCCAGTAGCTCCGGCCGTCCACCTCCGGCTGTTGCTGGAGGAAGGTCAGGGCGCGTCGGGCGGCGAGGGCGCAGAGATACCAACTGCTGTTCGCTGGATGCGGGACGTTGTGAAGGGTGTCCGGGCCTGGGGAGACGTCGTTGTGGTGGCGGGGCTCGCTGAAGCCGGCGGCCAGACCCGCCCAGTCGGTGAGCGAAGCGCCGCGTCGCCGTCCTCCCACTCCTTCACCACCTGCACGTCCAGCGGCTCGCCCAGAGCTCACGGGCCGTCTGCGGGACCCGGCCCGCGTCCACTGTCTCCGCGGTGGCGGCGAGGGTGAGGAGCAGGGTGGATGAGAGCAGGAGGCGCATCATCCGCATCGCGCCTTCCAGCGTGCAGGGGGCCTGTCACGGGAGGAAGCGGCGGTACCACTGGCACGCGACGCTCGAGACCTGCTCGAGCACGCCGGGCTCCTCGAAGAGGTGGCCGGCGTCGGGGATGATCTGGAAGCGCTTCTCGCAGCTCAACTGCCGCAGGGCCTCGCGGTTGGCGTCCATCACCCCCGTGTCGAGGCCGCCGACGATGAGGAGCGTCGGGGCGGTCACGTTGGGGATGGCGTCCTTCGCCAGGTCGGCGTGCGCGCCGCGCGTGACGATGGCCTGCACGACGTCGGTCCGCTCGGTCGCGGCGATGAGCGCGGCCGCAGCGCCCGTGCCCGCGCCGAAGTAGCCGACGCGCACGTTCGTGGCGCCGGCCGCCTTTATGATCCAGTCCGTCGCGCCCACCAGGCGGCGGGCCAGCACCGCCACGTCCGGGGTGTCCTCCGTCGGCTCCTCCCCGGCGGGGAGGAAGTTGAAGAGGAGCGTGGCGAAGCCCATCTCCCGCAACGACGCCGCCAGGTACTGACTGCGCGGGCTGCGGCGGTCTCCGCCGTGGCCGTGGGCGAACACGACGACGCTCCTGGCGTCGTTGGGGATGCGCAGGGTGCCCTCGAGCGTGACATCGTCCGCAACGAACTGAACGAGACCCAAGTCCTCAGTTGCACTCATCCACGTCTCCTAACTTAACTCCCCTGACACGCTGGAAACGGGCCGCGCCGTCTCTGCTCCGGGCGTCATCACGGATGCTGCCGCCAGCCGCCACGTCGCGTCGGCGCCTGCCTCAGCGCAGTTCTCACGGCGATGCCCGCGCCATCCATCGGTTCCCAGGCGGGAACCACCCCATAGCATAGACGAAAAGGGCATCGCATGCCAGCATCATTGACCCGAGCCGCCCCTCATGCGTGTGGGTTGCCTCTGGGACACTGGCCTGCGGGGCGCCGCCGCCGCCGCTCAGCGTGCGAACTGGTCGGCGACCTCCATCGCCATGGCGGCCCATTCCCACAGCCGCTGCGGCTGGTAGCGCACGGTCGAGATGTCCTTCATGATCAGCTCGACGTGGCAGCGGCCCTCGGTTGCCTCGAGGAAGGCGCGGAGCTCCCTGCGGGCCTGGCCGGGCCGCCAGGTGTCCTCGGCGAGGATGGCCGGGTTGGGCTTGTGGCTGATGACGTAGTCGGTGCCCATCTCGGCGGCGACGCGGGCGGGGTCGCACCAGGGGCTGGCCGAGATCTTCCGCAGGTTGGGGATGCGCCGCAGCACGTCCATCTTGCCGTCGAGCGGCTCGCAGCAGCCGTAGTAGGTCATCCCCCACCGCCCGAGCCAGCGCAGGTCGTGCTCGACGGCGAACTCCCAGTGCATGGCGGGAGAGACGTCGGAGAAGATCTGCGCGTTCGAGCAGCCCCACATGTTGTGAGGCCTCACGCAGTCGGGATCGTAGTCCTCGCCCGGCAGGGCGCGGGTGTAGCCGTAGCCGCCGGAGCCGATGCGGGTGTTGTCGCAGTCGAGCGACAGCAGGTTCATCGCGACGAGCTGGTCGAGCTCGGCCATCCAGGCGTCCACCATGCGCTCTACGGCCGCGTGGACCAGCGCGGGGCGCTGCACGAGGTCCACCATCGCCTCGGCGACGCCCCACCAGCGGATCAGGTAGTCCCAGGGGGTGAACCAGATGTGCTTGCGGCCGACCTTGCGGACGGGCAGGATGCCGCCGTAGACCCGGCACATGGCCTCGTAGCGTCGCGCGGTGGCCTGCTCGTCGTGGGTGACGACGGGCATATGGATCTTCCCGAGGTCGGAGACGTCGTGGATCTGGGGGTGGAAGGTCCGCGATACGACGCCGCTGGCCTCGTCCGTCCTCACGATGTCCACGTCCTCGACGATGCCGAACCCCGTGCTGTGGATGGCGAGCGGGCAGGCGAGGTGGTCGCCGACGACCATGTCGCCGGGCATGTGGCGCCACTGGTAGAGGGTGCGCCGCAGGCCCCGCTCCTGGGCCTGTGCCCAGGGGTGCTCGGTCTGGAGGGTCAGCTCGTCGTCCACATTCATCTCGTGCCAGGGGATCTCGTTGATCCAGACCATCGGGCGCTCGGAGTCGAGATCGTTGAGCTTCTGCCAGAGCCGCGCCTTCTCCTGGTGCACGGGCAGCGCGGCGATGGCGGCGAGCTCGTCGGCGAGGTGGCGGAGGATCTCCACATCGCTGGCCTCGAGCTCGATCCCTTCTGCGACGGGCATCCGTCTCCCGGGGCTCGCGTCTTGCGGCATCGTGGCTTCCTCAGTAGCGGGTCGCGGAGATCGCGCGCCGAAGTCTACCTGCTTCCGTCACTGGGTGCGATCCGAGGCGGCCGCACCAGGCTTGGGTCAGCGGGGCCACGGGCCCGTGTAGCCGGTGCTGGCGAGGCGCATCCTGTGGAGGTTGGCGAAGAGTCGGAAGCGGCGGGCGAAGTCGCCGCAGAAGAGCAGGTTGTGGTGGCCATGGACCTCGCAGGCATCGGCGCGGTCGGTCAGCTCGATCGCCACGTTGGTCGTGCAGCCGCCCGCAGGCGGCATGGCGTAGGACGTGACGACCTTCCCCGCATAGACGTCCAGCGCCGGCGCCTTGCCCGGGTAGTAGCGGACCATCGTGACGGGGTCTCCCTGCTTCCAGAAGACCTGGATGGCGCAACTCCCTTCGTTGGAGTGTGCGAAGCGGCGGAGCAGGTAGGGCAGGGCGGGGCCGTCGGGGCCGTAGAGCTTGGTCGGGCAGGTGCAGTGCGAGGCGTAGTAGTGGTTACGCTCGGTGTCGTAGCAGGGGTTGTGCTGGAAGCCTGGGCGGCCCGTGAGGAGGTGGCCGAGCAGGTAGGTGTAGGCGGCCGGCAGGTCGTTCTCGCAAGCCGCCGGGATGAGCTCGCCGTTGAGCAGCGAGAAGCTGACGCAGGGCTTGAGCATGCCGCGGCGCAGGCAGTTCATCGTCAGGCCATCGGCCCCCTCGTCGGCCAGCAGCTTCTTGAGTGCGAAGTGGGCGCGGGCCGCATTCTCGAGCGCCTCCTGGCTCACGCCGCGGACCTCGCGGGCGCCCTTTGTCACCTGAGCGATCAGGCCGCGGGCTCGATCGTCGATGGGCACGGCCTTGAAGGCCGCCGCATACTGTCGGAAGGGGACCACGCGCACCTTGATCCCCAGGAACCCCTCGGTGCCCTCGCGCGGCTCGGGGGCCTCCGTGATGCTGAGCAGCCTGCTCTGGGCCATGAGCTTCCGCGTCTGGATCATCCGCAGGCCGCTCTCGATGGCGTCCATGTTGTCGAGCGACTGGATGAAGTAGAGGCCGGGGCGGCGGTAGTGGTCGATCCGCCCGTGCTTGACGCCCAGGCCGATGTAGAAGATAGTCGGGACCCCCGCCGCCTCGGCCGCCTTGAGCACCAGGTCGGCCAGCGCCAGGCTGCGGTTGTAGAACATCACGAGGAGCAGGCCATCGGGCTTCCCCTCCCCGACCTCCTTCGCAAGCCGCGCCGCGTCAGCCTTCGTCGCGACGGGCGGGCCGTCCGCGGCGACCTTCACCCCCAGCCGCTTCTCCATCTCGCGGAAGGCCGCGACGTACCGCTTCTGGCGTCCTTCGGCGTCGAAGTCGTTGCCGGGCCAGCTCCACCAGCCATTGGGATCGTCGGCGAAGGACTTCGACGGCGGGTAGATGAAGGCGGCGCGGACCACAGCGCCCTCCTTCTGGCGGGGCGCCGCTGCCTCGGCCGCGAAGGACCGCAGCGGGGCCAGCGCCAGCGCTCCGATCGCAGCACCGGCCGCTGAGAGGAAGCTGCGGCGGTCACACCCGCACGCACAATCGCAAGGCACCGCGCCCTCTGCGTCGTGGCAGGTCTTCGTGCTGCTCACGTCGGACTCCTCACATTGCCGCCTCGTCGTCTCGGGCACTCGCCGCCCCCACACAGCAGGGTACGGCCAGGGGGCGGGCCTGTCAAGATGCCGTAGTGAACGGTCTCCGGCTTGGGCTCGTGGAGTTCCCTCTCCTCTCGCCGTTGTCCGTGGTCTCCCGCCGTCACGTCCAGCCAGGAGAGCGGAGAGGACCGGCTGACAGGTGACGGAGCAGTAGAGACAAGAGCAGCCGTTCTGCATCCTCCGTAACACTTCAGCGAAGCGTGCCAATCGCCTGCGGCGGCTCGGCGGCACTTCAGCCGGCTGAATAGTCAGCATCCTCCCCTGCCCCCGATCGCAGCAAGGGATGCCGAGCCGGGTGGTGGGATGCAGGCCCCAGGCCAGCGGCGCACTGTGGCGGAGTTGGGCAACTGCGCAACAGTCAGGCCAGGACGGACAGGACCGCTCCGAACAGCGCTTCGTGGAAGGGCGTTCTCTGTCGGTCGGCCAGTGTCCACACTCTGGAGGCAACGCGCCGCACGTACTTCCGCCTGGCCAGCTTGTCCAGGTGCCGCTCACAGGCCCGCAGGGACATCCGCAGTTCCTGACGAACGCGACCGAACTCGCACGGTGGGCGGCGCGAGAGCAGTTGGACGATCTGTAGCCGCCGCACGTTGCCGAACGCAGTTGCAGCGTCGAAGACGACATCGAGTGCACGCGCTGCGCGCAGCCCGACCCGCGCGACCGTCTCGCTGGACAGGTGGATGACGCCCCTCTCTCGCCACTGGGCCGTGGCCCACCTCGGATCGCGGCATGCGCAGGCGACCAACCCGCCGACAGCCGGGCCGAATCCCTTGCCACGTTCCGGGGCAAGCCCATAGTAGACGTAAGCACCGGAGCGTCGGGCCCGTGCCAACTGAGCGGTGACGAGACGCGCCATGTGCTTGGATGCCCCTGGTGGTGTGAGGCCCGCACGCCACGCGACATCCTTACCTGGCAGTTCCTCCTCTCCCGCGAGGGCGTGGAGAACCCGCAGTCGCGCCTCGCCGGCGACAGTTCGGCACACGAGGCAGACGGCTTCCAACATACCCGGGACCCTCCTGACCGTGGGGTGCACAGCAGCAGACGGGGCGGCGACCTCCCAAGTTGCGCAACTGGCGGACTCCGCAACACTGTGGCCCAGACATGCCAGGCAGACGGGCACTCGTCAACTCGGAACGCCGTGCCGCAGTGACCTCTGGGAGGGCGATGGCGTCGGGCATGCTGCCGGTCGGCCTACGCATGGGGACAGTTGGCGGAGTTGGGCAACTGCGCACAAAGGCTGCTCATGCTCATCTGGCAGGTGGG
>CAZDNN010000225.1:0-9607 GCA_964506385.1 uncultured Planctomycetota bacterium | reverse complement strand
TCGCCACGAAGGCCCCAAGCTCGGCGACCGCCGCCTGCTCGACGTCGGTGGCCTGGCTGCGGAGCCGGAACGCCATGTCCTCTGCGGGGAGCCTCAGCTTGCCCTGGAAGCGGACGCGCTTGGGCATCGGGATGAGCCACCGCAGCCACCGCTCGGCCTCCTCGGCCGTCAAAGCGTCAACCTTCGAGCCCTTCGTTCCCGGCGCCGCCCAGGCCGGCCACGGCGCGTCCTTGGGCCACGCTTCGACATTCTTCATGAACCGGGTCTCCACCGGCGCGCAGGAAGCCGAGAGCAAGAGGAGGATGAGGAGAAGAGAATGTCGAATGTCGAACGCTGAATGTCGAATGATGAATGGAAGGCCGCGAGGGGTGGCGCCACTGTTTCTCCGACATTCAGTGTTCGGCATTCGGAGTCCGTGATTCATCATTCATCGCCTTCCACGCTACTGCTTTGTGGAGCGTGCGGCCTCGACCTCGATGCTGTGGGTCAGGCGCTGGCTCTTGCCTGGGGCGAGGGTGAGGGGCTCGGCGTAGAGCTCGAGGTTGACGCGGCGGTCGGCGCCGCTGCGGTTGAGGAGGCATTGCATGATCTGCTTGGGGTCGAAGCGGTTGCGGATCTGGAGCTTCGTGCCGCCATCCACGAGGGTCCACTCGCCTGCGGGGGCGGCGGCGCCTCCGAGCCACTGGTCCTTCTCCTGCTGGGGGTCCTTCGCGAAGGCGAGGGAGCGGGTCTCGGTCCTGCCGCCGGGGCGGGCGAGGACGATGCTGCACTTCTGGACGTCGGAGACGGCGAAGCCGGGGTGGGAGCGGAGCTGGGCCTTGACCGGCGCCTTCCCGACGTTCGTCGCCGTGGTGTTGATGGTGACCTTGGCCAGCTTCGGGTCGAGGGTGATGATGCGGGTGACGCGCAGGCCGTTGGCGAGCTTGGCCTCCAGGGTCACCGAGGTCTTGGACTTCTTGACGACGCGATATGCCTCGTTCCAGCCTGGGGAGTGGTATTCGCCCTCGGTGTATTCCTCGTAGCCGCTCTTGTCGGGGATCTCGGCGCCGTCGCGGTCCTGGTAGCGCTTGAGGATCTCGCGGCCTGTGGGCTTGTGGACCATCTTCCAGATACGGCCGCCGACGGCGGGGAGGATGGCGAGCGCGAGGGTCGGGCTCTCGAGCCGGACGAGGGGGAGCTTGCGGCCCGTGGCGTTGAGGCTCTTGAGCCAGACGTCGAGGGCGCCGGTGCGGCGGTTCTCGCGGATGGTGGTCAGCCCCTCCTTTCGGGCGATGGTCTCGAACCGCTTGACGACGGCCCTGATGTCGGTGCCTGTCGTAGACACCAGGGCGTCCGGCTGCTCGCGGTAGCCCTGCTTTGCCCTGGCGATCTGGACGTACATGATGGGCAGGCGGGCGACCTGGACGCGGTGGAGCAGCACGGGGTCGTCCTTGACGGCGGCCTCGGCCTGGTCGAAGAGGCGGACGCTCTCGGCGATGGCCTGCTCGGTGAGGTAGGGCGCGGTGGGCGGCGTCCAGATGTGGATGTAGAGCTTGGGGTTCTCGCGGACGGGCTTGTGCATGAGGTTGATGTAGGCGCGGATGGGCTTGGCGGCGGGGCCGTAGTAGCCGGCGAGGAACTCGTCGATGGCACGGTCGGTGCCGTAGTCGGGGTTCCACATGTGCTTGGCGATGATCCAGGTGCGCAGCTCGGCCAGCTCGCTGCCCTTGGTGAAGTAGCAGGCCTCCTCATAGAGGCCCTTCACGCCGTTGGCGATGAAGAAGCGGATGTTGCCCTGTAGCGCATAGAGGTTGGGCCACGGCATGACGCTGTGGCCGTAGTCGATGATGTAGTCCCAGATGTAGAGCCGTTTGCACTTGGTGTTCCAGCCCTTGATATCGGCGACGAACTTGACGTTCTGCGGGTGGGTGGAGACGTCGAGTGGCCTGGCGAAGTCGCACTCGATGGTGCACAGTCGGACCGTGACGTTGGGCTCGGGCCGCACGTGCTTTGGTGGCGTCCGCGTGTACTGGTAGGCGAGGGTGGAGATGAGCTTGTCGGGGTGGTCGGCCGCGATGTCGCGTGCGATGGCGTTGACGAAGTGGATGAGGCTGCCGGCGTGAGTGCCTTCCTTCTCGTCGAGGGCCTTGCAGGCGGGGCAGGTGCAGGGGTTGCGCCAGTCGTTCTGCGAGACGCTGAAGATCGTGGCGTCGGGCGCCTGCTGGATCCAGCGTCGGACGGTCCGCTTGGCGATGGCGAGGACCTCGGGGTTTGTGAGGCAGAGCTGGGTGCGGCCGCCTATGCGCTTGCCGTTGACCATGGAGAACCACTCGGGGTGCTCGCCGAAGTGCTGGGCCGGGCTCAGGATGCTGTTGAAGGTGTGGACGAAGTGGGAGTAGGCGATCTTCCCGCCACGCGGCTCGTCGAGGCGGGCCTGGGTGCCGTTGATCTTGTTGCGCACCGCCCAGTTCCCGTCGCGGGAGCAGGGGTAGTCGGTCGAGCGGTATTCGAGGGGCGGGGCGTAGCGGATGTTGAGCTTGCCGATAGCGAAGGCGCCAGTCCTCGGGATCACCGTGCAGTCGGGGGTGAACCAGCGGCAGCCGCAGTGGTCCTCGAGGAAGGAGTAGACGGCGTAGAGCACGCCGCGGCGGTTGCCTGCGAGAATGAGCGCCGGGCCTTTCGTCTCGATGACGATGCCTTCGAGCCCCAGTGACTTGAAGTCGATCGCCACGCCGAGCTTCTTGAGCGCCGCCGTGCATCTGCCGACGGTGATGGGCGTCTGGTCCGTGAGGTCAGCGTCGGCGACGATGGGGAGGGCCTGGCCCGTGAGCTTCTCGATGTGTCCCTGGAGGTCAGCGGCGGCGAAGTCCTCCTGCGGGGTGGGCTCGTCGGGGACGACGATGGCGTGTGTCTTCCCCGTGACGGCCTTGCCGCCGATGGTGATGGTGCACTGGCCGAGCTGGGCTCGGCGCTCGGCGACTGCGGCGCGGGCGGCGGCGAGCTTCTGCTTCACCTGTGCGAGCTCCTTTCTCCCTGGCGCGTTGCCGGGGCAGCGGCCGAGAAGGGCGTCGAGCTGGGTGGCGATGCTGTCGAGCTGCCTGTCGCTGCGGGCGATGGTGCCCTTGTGCGCGGCCTCGTCGATGCGCGTGGCGAGCATGGCGGCGTAGGCGCGGGCCGCGGGCGCCGCGAAGCCGGAGGCCTGGAGCGCCCGCAGGTAGATGGCCTGTCGGGCGGGGGGCGAGAGGTCGGCGGTGAGCTCGCGGAAGCGGCGCGCGCCGTCGCCGTAGCCGAGGCCGCCGTAGCCGACCATCTCGGCGACGAGCTGGAGCTTCTCGGCCGGGTTCTTCGCCTGCTGGGCGAGCAGGCCGGCGATGTCGGCCTTCACGTAGCTCGACGCCCTGGCCGCCAGCGCGCGCGCCTTGTCCACCTCGCCCCTGGCCACGAACCACCGGACCCGCAGCTCGATGTCCTGGTCGCCGGCGGGAGGCTTCGCGAGGACGGCCTTCATCGTGTCCTCGGGCTCGCGGATCTTCTCGACCGCCACGTCGTCGATCCACGCCTCGCAGCCCTCGCCGCGGATGGCCGCGAGGGGATGGAAGTGGATGTAGTCGTTGGGCACGACGAAGGTGATCTCGATCTTCTTCCACTCGGCGATGGGCTTCGTCAGCGGCACGCTGCGGCTCCAGCGCCAGTCGAAGCTGTTCCACGAGTACATGTAGAGGCCGTAGAGGGTGCCCTTCCCGGGCTTGGCCCTGACGTATCCGGTGGCTCGGTAGGTGGCGAAGGGCTCGACGGCGAGCTTCCCGCCGATCGCCGTCCAGTAGACGTAGCCGCCGACCTTCAGGTGGCCCGCCCGCTTGCCGGTGCGCGCCACGCCTGGGGCGCCCGTGCGCTCGAAGCTCGGGTCGGGGTGGATGTTGGTGCCGGCCGCCGCGGATGCGGCGACGAGGAGGAGAGGGAGAGCCGCGCGTCTCATCGGGTGAACTCCTGGCGGTGTGGGAGGGAGCGGAGCGTCCGTGGGTATGATAGTCGTCGGGGGCAGGGCCCGCAAGCGGGGGCAAGGCGTCGGTTGACAGGGCTGCCCCGGGTGGCTACGATCCGAGGCACGCTCGACCAACGATCGCGGCCAGGAGTGACCGATGGACAGCCTGGGCTCGCCGACCCGCCGCCAGTTCCTGGGTGCCGCCGCGACGGCCCTCGCTGCCGGCGCTTGTCTGCCCGCGGCGGCCGCCCGCAGACGCCCCAACATCCTGCTCGTACACACCGACGACCAGGCGCAGTGGGCCATGGGCGCCTACGGCAACGCCGATATCGTGACCCCGAACATGGATCGCGTGGCCCGCGAGGGCGCGCTCTTCTCCCGCGCCTTCGTCTCCACCCCCGTCTGCTCCCCCGCCAGGGCGAACCTGATGACGGGCCTCGACAGCCTCCAGCACGGGATCAGGGACTGGATCAGCCCGCGGGAGACCCACGGCCTCGACCCGAAGTTCCGCATCCTGCCCGAGCTGCTCAAGCAGGCCGGCTACGCCACGGGCTACGTCGGCAAGTGGCATCTGGGGCACCAGCCGCAGTTCCACCCCCTTCGCAACGGCCTCGACTACTTCATGGGCTTCCTCGGCGGCGGCAACCGCCCGAAGGACCCCACCCTCGAGATCGACGGGACCACGGCCAAGCGCAAGGGCTGGCTCGTCGACATGCTCACCGACGCCGCGCTCGACTGGATCGGGCGCCGACGCCAGCAGCCCTTCTTCTGCATGGTGAGCTATCGCGTGCCCCACGCCGCCTGGCGGCCCATCCAGCCCCAGGACGCCGCGCCCTACGAGGGCAAGAAGCTCAAGCTCTTCAGGGGCTCAGAGGTCAACCCCAAGCGCGTCGAGAGCATCCTCCGCCAGTACTACGCCTGCTGCACCGCCGCCGACCGCAGTCTCGGCCGCCTGCTCGCCAGGCTCGACGAGCTGGGCATCGCCGACGACACCCTCGTGCTCTTCACCGGCGACAACGGCTACATGATCGGCCAGCACGGGCTCCACTCGAAGGGCAACGCCCACCGCCTCGGGCCGCCAGGCGGCTGCCGCCCCAACATGTTCGACCCCGCCGTGCTCGTGCCCATGGCCATCCGCTGGCCGGGCATCGTCAAGCCGGGGATGCGCATCGAGCAGATGGTCGGACACATCGACTTCCTGGAGACCCTGTGCGACGCCGCCGGCGTGCCCGCCGACCGCCGTCCACCGAACGAGGGGCGGAGCTTCCTGCCCCTGCTCGAAGGCCGCGCCGTGCCCTGGCGCGACGCCTTCTACGGCAGCTTCGACCAGTACCAGTACAAGCCCAAAGCCCACCTGCGGATGATCCGCACCGACGACTGGAAGCTCGTCAGGAACTTCGCCCCAGGGGGCAAGGACGAGCTCTACCACCTCGCCGCCGACCCCGACGAGCTCGCCAACCTCGCCGACGACCCACAGCACGCCGCCGTCCGCAAGGACCTCGCCGCCCGCCTCGACGCCTGGCGCAAGCGCCTCAAGGATCCAACCCTGACGGAGGGATGAGAACGCGGCCACCGCTCTGGGAGGGCGAGGCTCCCGCCGAGCCGCCGCGTCAGGCTCTCCCGCCCGCGTGCCTTCTCCGCCTGTCGCTCACCCAGAACGGCGCATAGCACATCAGCATCACGACCACAACCACCGGCTGGAGGCTCAGCAGATACCACGGCCACGGCCCGAGCCAGTCGAGCAGCGAGGGGGTGATCGGCTTGCGGGCGATGAACAGGAAGTTCGTCCCCAGAGCCAGGTTCACCGGCAGGATGATCGCCGCGTAGGTGACCGTGACGAGCCACACGCGGACGAGGGACCTCGGCACGGGCCGCATCCGCATGACCACGACCGCATAGAGCGCGCTCGCGATGATCAGCGCGTGGCCCAGGAAGAAGACCAGGCAGAACGCCGAGGGGAAGCCGCTCAGCACCGTCGGCGTGGCAATCGACTGGAGCGCCCCGCCGATCCCCCAGAAGTAGAGCAGCTCGAATGCATAGCGGCGCCCCGTGAGCAGCACCACCGGAGCGAGGAGCATCGACAGGTCGCACAGGTGGAGCGGCAGCACCTCGACCAGCGGCCAGTCCCCCGACTGCGCCCGCCAGCCCACGTAGCCGGCCTCGTAGGCGACGCACGCCGCCGCCAGCGTCCACCGCACCGCGCGGTCCAGACGCTCCGAGCCGCTCCGCCGCACCGCCACCGCCAGGGCCACGGCGCTCCCCAGCACCAGCGCCGCCGACACGCCGTGCTCGACGCCGAACGTCACGAACTCACTGGGAACCATCGGCGACGATCCGAAGAGAAGAAGATGCGTGATGCGTGATGCGTGATGCGTGACTCAGAGAAGAGGAAGACAGAGCCGTCAGTGCGCGACCCATCCCGTGTGGCCTCAGCAAGATCGCATTCCGGAGCGGCCTTTGGGGGAGGGCGAGGCTCCTGCCGAGCCGCGGCGTGTGCCGGGACGCGGCTCGGCAGGAGCCTCGCCCTCCCAGGCGGCTAGCAGTCCGTGGCAGAAGTCCTTCGCAGACGAGTGCGAGGGATTCGGGCCGAGGTCAAGGCGCGAGATCGCAGGCGAATCGGTGGATTCGTCGAGATCTCGCAACGCGGAGATCGGCCCGAAGACCCGCACGCAGTCCGAACGGACTTCTGCCACGGGCTGCTAGAGCGGCGGCAGCTCGACCACCTCGCCGGTTCTGGCGGACTCGTAGGCGGCGAGGAGGGCGCGATGGATGGCGCGGCCGTCGCGGTGGTCGATGGCAGGCCGCCCGTCCTCGCGGACGGCCCGGACGAAGTTGGCCGCCACCTCGCCCATCCCACCGCCGCCGATCTCGCTGGTCCGGTGCGCGCCCTTCGTCCCGACCACGCTCAACTCGGTGATCGTGCCGCACGGCTTCGGCAGGCGCCCTGTCACGATGTTGCCGATGACACCGCCGCCGAACTCGATGGCGATGCTCGCCAGATCCTCGTTGCCCGCCGCCACGTAGTCGGGATAGAAGTAAGTGCCCATCTGCGCCCACACGCGGCGGACCGGATGCTCGGGGCCGAGCAGCCAGCGGAGCAGGCAGAGGGCGTAGCCGCCGAAGTTGTGGACCTCGCCGCCGCCGTAGCGCTCGTGGTGGGCCTTCGAGCAGGTGAAGCCGGCGAGCGGGCCGTTGCCCCAGGGGGCCACGAGGGTCACGGCCGCGATGTCGCCGAGCGCCGCGACGGCCTCCCTCAGCTTGCCGCGGCTTGGGGCGAAGCGGTACGCGCCCCAGGTGACCATCATCTTCACCCTCGTCCGCTCGACGATCTCGACGACCCGGTCGGCCTCGTCCGCGGTCAGCACCATGGGCTTGTCGCGGAGGACGTGCTTCCCCGCCTCCGCCGCGCGGCGGATGACGCCGAACGCCAGCGACGGCTCGACCAGGACGCACACGATGTCGATGTCGTCCGCCTCGACCACGTCCTCGAGCTGCGAGCAGAGGGTCGCCTTGAACTTCGCGGCCTCGGCCCTGAAGTAGCTCTCGCCGCGCCCCTCGAGCAGCACGGGCGAGGATTCCGGGTGGGGCACCATCTTCGTCACCCGCACGCCGGGCTGCGCCTGGAGGCCGTGGTAGTAGGCGTGCTGGCCCCGCACCCCGAGGCCGACGACGCCACACCGCAGTTCCCTGGCCGCCTCGGCCATCAGCGAGCCCTCCCCGTGGCGAGGGCGACGGGCTGGCCAGTCTCAGCGGAGCGCTCGGCCGCAAGGCAGGCCGCCATTGCCGCGTCCGCCTCGGCATGGGGCGTGGGCGGAGGGCCGTCGCCGCGGACGTGGCGCAGCATCATCCGCAGGGCCGCGGCGTGGCCGGCCAGCGGCTCGGCGCCGCTGTGGATGAGCTTGTCCGGCGCGTCCGTGCCCGCGCGCAGCGTGCCGTTGGTGCCGACGACGATGAGCTGCTCGCAAGGGGGGAACACCCTCTCGTCGGGCGGCGCCGCGTGGACCTCGACCGTGCCGATCGCGTTGTCCGCCAGGGCGAGATGGGCGAGGAGGTACCGGCCTGGCCGGGTCTGCCTGGCCGCGAAGACCGTGGCGGCCGGCTTGCCGGCGATGAAGGCCGCCAGGTCGATGGCCTCGGCGAGCTGTGTCGCCAGGCCGTCGTCGGCCTGCGCGATGTGGAGCCGCAGTGAGTAGCGGACCATGGCCAGCCGGCCGATGCGGTCCGCGGCGACGGCCTCGCGCAGAGCCCTGACGGCGGGATGGTGCCGAGCCGTGAGCCCCAGGCCGAGCCGCACGCCGGCCCCCTCCGCCGCGGCCGTCAGCCGCCCCATTCGGATCTCTGGGGGGAGAGGCGGCACGAGCCACACGGGCTTGCCCGCCTTCACGGCGGCGAGGGCGTCCGTGCCGCGTCGCTCCCGCCGCGAGGCGACGATCGCGAGGTCGAGGGCCTCCACCTCGAGCAGCTTCTTCAGGGAAGGGAAGACCTCGGTCTTGTGCTCGGCGGCGAGCGTGCGGACAGCCTGCTCCGTCGGGCCGCAGATGCCGATCAGGCGGGCCTCGCGCACTTGGCCGAGCGCCGCGAGCAGCGCTTCGGCGCCCGCGCCGCCTGCCACCACGCCGATCTCCACGGGCTCCGCCACGTTGCTGCTCCGCCTGCCAGTTCAACTCCGTCGGCTATCTTAGCCTGGGCGGGGGACGAGTCAAGCCCGCGGTTTGACCCCAGGGCACGCGGCCACTAGAATCGCGCAGTGAGGAGCGATATGGCAGAGGAACGAGGCGTCCGCGTCAGCAGGAGCGTGGTCATTCCCCTGGCGGAGTTGCGCTTCCAGTTCTCCCGCAGCGGCGGGCCGGGGGGCCAGCACGCCAACAAGACGGCGACGCAGGCCGAGCTGACCTTCGATGTGAAGGGCTCGCCGAGCCTGACGCCCGAGCAGAAGCGGCGCGTCCTGGCGAGGCTGCGGGGCTATGCGAGCAAGGAGGGGGTGCTGCGGCTGACCTGCCAGACAACCCGCAGCCAGGCACAGAACAGGGAGGAAGTGGTCCAGCGGTTCCAGGCGCTGTTGCGGGAGGCGCTCCGTCAGCGGAAGCGGCGGAAGCGGACGAAGCCCACCCGCGCGTCCCGCGAGCGGCGGCTCGCCGCCAAGAAGCGCCGGTCGGGGATCAAGAGGATGCGCCGTTTCCGGCCTGGGGAGGATGCCTGAGCGGCGGCTTGGGGCCTGCGTCGCCGTTGCGCGAGGCGCATGGGATGCACAGGAGCCGCTCGCCGCGGCGGCGGGTGCGGGTTTCCATGACGGGCTCGCCGCAGCGGTCGCATGGGACGGAGTCGTGGATGCGGGAGGGGGAGGGCAGGTCAATGGTGAGCTCGTCGATCCAGAAGAGCTGGTCGATGGGGGCGTCGAGCATTGCGGCGTGGTCGAGGTGCCTGCCGGGCTTGCGGCTCAGGCGGACCGCGCGGCCCGAGGGGCGGAGGGCGAACGTGTAGACGTGCTTGCCGTAGTCCCGGAAGAAGAGATTGCCCTTGCCGAAGGTGCACCCCGTGACGACCTGCACGGCGTCGGCGGCGCAGGAGTCATTCTCGATTATGGCCACGAGTTCCTCGTCCTCGGCGCGGCGGACGCCGAGGCGCTTGAGGGCCTCGCGGGCGGCT
>CAZDNN010000224.1:0-9673 GCA_964506385.1 uncultured Planctomycetota bacterium | reverse complement strand
AGCGGGTGACCTCGTCGTCGGTGACCGTGACATCCGTCGCGACGCCGTCGAGGTAGACGACGTTGAGGCGGCCAGCATAGTCGTCAGGGAACCCGAAGTTGGCCCTCATCATCTCGTTGAGCGCCGCAGCGGTGATCTCGACGCCGTCGCAGCGCAGCAGCATGCCCTTCGGCAGATCGCTCAGCCGAGCGAAGGTGAGCGCCCCGAAGGTGAGGCCAGGATAGCGGGCGTTGACCGTCGCGGGCACCAGCTTGCCCGTCGCCCAGTCGGTGACGGAGACCTTCTTCTCGAAGCCCGCCTTGTCCCCGGTCAGGCAGGAGTACATGACGAAGTAGTGGTGGGGGCCGCACAGGCGCACGTCGCCCTTGGCCGTCTTCACCACGACGAGGGTCTTGGGATCGATGTCCCCGTCGCACATGTAGCACACCTGGCCGCGCGGGCGGGTGTCCTTCTGGGCCGGCTCCAGCCGCTCGAACGCCGGCGTCCGCGCCGAGCCCGCGAAGTCGAAGCCCAGCTCCTTCCACTTCGCCAGGATGTCCTCCTTCGAGAAGAAGCCCTCGTGTCGGAACAGCTCCTTGCCCGACGGATCGAAGAAGATCTGCGTGGGGATGAGATCGATCTTGTACCTGGCGGCCTCCTCCTTCTCCTCGTTCACGTCGATGACGACGACATCGAGGCGCCCCTCGTACTCCTTCCTGAGCTCCTCGAGGATGGGCGCCATCATCTTGCACGGGATGCACATGCCCGCGCCGAGGTCAACGAGGCGCGGCAGGCCGTCCGTCGCTTCGCCACCTGCTTGCGTCGTGACCTTCCCCCCTTTGGGTACTGTCCCTGGCGCCTTGCCCCGCTTGAGCGCGATGGCGAGGACCACCGCGACAGCCACCGCCGCCACGATGGCGATCTTGCCCCACTTGCCCACGGCTGTTACTCCTCTCTTCTTCTGCCACGCAGAGATCAGCATGCTGGCCAGCCACCACGTCGCGGCCACGACAGCCAGCACGAGGAACGGATTCGTGCCGCCTTCGCCGCCGCTGCACGGGCACTGTGCCAGCGACAGCGTGGTCCACATCACGAGTGCGTCCCCCTGCTCAAGGACGGAGGCCGAAGCGATGCTGGGTCGCTGCCCCGCAGCTCGAAGGCCGTGCGTCACCCATGGCGCAGCGCCGCATCCACCCGCGGCTTGACGACCCGGCGCAGGAGCTCGGGCGCCGCCGCGGCATCGGCGTCCAGCACCGCCTGCTCGACCGCATGGGCCTCGCGATTGCTCAGCGTGATGACGGCCTTGCGTTCAGGCATGCCTACACCAGATAGATTTGCCCCTTGGCGGCGACCTTCGCAATGTTCTCCTCGGTGACGGGCGCCTGGCCCTTCTTCAGGCCGAAGTCGGTTACGCGGAGATGGGCAAAACTGGAGAAGCCCGCCTCCTCGAGGCACTTGCGGGCGCAGTCGAGCGGGCAGCCGTCAATGGCCAGGATCTTCGCGGCAGCCTTCGTGGTTTCCAGGATGCCGCTGACCCGCCCGCCAATGCCGGTCATGCAGTACATCTTGCCCGCCCCTTCGCGGGTCATCCTCCGAGCCGCCTGGTCGGCGATGCCGCCCACGTCGGCCGCGCCCGAGCACGCGAAGATCAGCTTCGGCGCCGCGCTGCACGCACAGGCGTCCTGCTCAGCCATGTCTGTCTCCTTTCGAGAGGCTTGGGTGGTCACGCCAGCATGGCCTTGATGTCCTCGACCGTCGGCACCTTGCCGGCGACCTTGACCTCGCCGTCCACGGCGAGGGCGGGGGTGATCATCACGCCGAAGCTCATGATCCCGGTGATGTCGGCCACCTTCACAAGCTCGTAGTCGAGGCCAAGCTCGCGCGCCGCCTGGTCGGCGTTCGCGGCCAGCTTCGCGCACTTCGGGCAGCCGGCGCCGAGCACGTGCAGCTTCTTCACTATTGCACTCCTTAGAGGCGACCTGGCGAGCGTGTGGCTCGGGGAACGCTCACCTCGTGATCAGGGCGTTGAGGAGCATGAACACGGCCGCGGCCAGGGTGCTGACGGCAAAGAGCACCTTGAGCTTCCTGGCCTTGGTCTTGAGCGCGAACTTGCCGCCCAGCAGCCCACCGACGACGGCCACGCAGCCGATCGGGATGGCCCACTGCGGGTTGCAGTCGCCGGCGCCCGCGTGCCCGATGAACCCCATCAGCGCCGTGGCGGCCACCATGGCCGACGAGGTGCCCACCGCGATGTGCATCGGCACGCCGCACAGGAGCACCATGAGCGGAACCTTGAATGACCCGCCCGAGATCCCCACCGCGCCCGCGACCAGCCCTACCGCCGCCGTGATGGGGATGGCTGCCCACAGGTTCACCGTGTACTCCTCGCCGTGGAAGCTGCGGCGCCAGAACCCGAAGCGCGGCGCCGTGCCGCTCGGCCGGTCCTTGGGCTTGAACACCATGCACACGCTTGCGACGGCCAGCAGCCCAGCCAGGATGAACTTCAGCGACGTGCCCGTCACCAAGTGGGCGTAGTAGCCGCCCACCAGCGCCATCAGGTCGGTCGGCGGGTCGATCACCAGCGCCAGCTTCCAGTCCACCCTCCGGTGTCTGTGGAAGACCACCATGGCGGCAAACGCCGTGGACATGAGGACGAACTGGCCTGTGGTGGCGGCCTCGTGCATCGGCGAGCCCGCCGCCACGAGGATGGGCACGTAGAAGTTCCCGCCGCCACGCCCCGTCATCGTCATCACGATGGCCAGTGCGAAGATCGCCGTTCCGGCGAGCAGCGTTCTCACGGCGTAGCGTCCTTTGTTGTGGTCAGCTTCAGCACCTTGCCGGCAACTTCGACTTGGCCGTCCACGGCGAGGGCCGGCGTCACCATCACGCCGAAGGCAATGATCCTGGCGATCTCAGTGACTTTCTCAAGTTGGCAGTCGAGGCCCAGGGCCTTGGCCGCAGCCTCGGCGTTCTCGGCCAGGGCCTTGCACTTCGGGCAGCCCGTGCCCAGGATCTGAATCTTCTTCATCGCTAACTCCTTGCCAGGGCGTTGTAGACCATCCAGAGCGAAACGAGGACCAGGAGCACGCCGAAGAGCTTCCTCAGGCGCGCCTTGTCGATCTTCAGCGACAGGCGCGCGCCGAGGCTCCCGCCGGCGAACGCCGCCACTGCGAGGACGAGGGCGAGCCGCCACTCAATCGTCTCAGAGAGCGAGTGGCCGAGGAACCCGCCCAGCCCCGTGAGCGCCACCATGAACGACGAGGTGGCAATCGCCACCTTGATCGGCACCCCGCACAGCAGCACGAGCAGCGGCACCTTGAACAGGCCGCCCGAGATGCCCAGCAGCCCGGCCACCACCCCCGCCGCGCCCGACAGCGGGATCGCTGCCAGCAGGTTCACGTGGTAGTCGTGGCCGCCGAAGCGCCGCCGCCAGAAGCCAAACCGCCTCCCCGAACCTGCGCCCGACGCCTCCTCGCGCACCGGGCGGAACATGAAGTAGCTGGCCAGCACCAGCACCACCGCGAAGAGCACCTTGAGCGTCGAGCCAGGCACGCGGATGGCGAAGTAGCCCGCCACGAACGCCATGAGGTCCGTGATCGGGTCCACGACCAGCGCCAGCTTCCAGTCAATCATCTTCGACCGCCCGTAGACCAGCGCCGCGGACAGCGACGTGGCCATGAGGATGAACAGGCTGGCCGTGGCCGCCCTGTGGAACGGGATGGCAAAGGCCACCATGATCGGCACGAAGAGCGAACCGCCCCCTTGGCCGAACATGGCAAACACCAGCCCGACCGCGAAGATGATGGCGGCCAGCGCCATGAGGGTCGAGGTGGCCACGTCAGCCCTTTCCCTGACTCGCGGCGTACCCGGAGCACGGCACGCACAGGTGCCGGCCGCCCACCACGCGCAGCCCGGAGGCAAAGGTCACCTCGCCGCACGCCGAGCAGCGCTCCCACTCGAACGTGCCCCTGGCAGGCGACCACTGTGCCTCGTGCACGTCGCCCACCACGAGCAGCTCAGCGTCGGGCAGCGACCAGATGCGCCCGATCATCGGGTCCACGATCTCCGGGGCGATCTCGCGCGGCTCCTTGCCCTCGCGGCGAAGGCGCACGAACTCCGACGCCAGGCCCTTCTCCTGGAACTCGGGGCGGAGCGCCACGCGCACGGCCCGGCGCGTCGCAACATCAATCAGCGTTATCGCGTTTTTGCCGTAGTTCAGCTTCTCGATGTTCGCCTTCCCGAACGTGCAGCCCGTGGCCGCCTGCACGCCGTCCACGAAGCACATCGTGGCGTGGGCCGGGCCGGTTTCGCACAGGCAGTAGAGCTCCTTGTTGCTCGCGCGTTCCACCCCCAGGGCCTTCGTGGCGGCCAGGCCCACCCGCAGGCCGAGTGGCATGGCCGGGCACTTGTGACCGTGGAACGCGATGCCGAGCTCAAGCAGTACCTTGTCCATCGTCCAGTCTCCTTTCATCATGGCGCGAGCGTCCCGGCGTGGCCCGCCGGCCTTGCCGCCGGGCCTGCGGCGCGGCGAAGCACCACTGTCACCGCGCCCACGAGCACCAGGGCGAGCGAGAGGTCGAAGGCGGTGAATGCCGCGCGGGTGAGGGCGCCCAGGCCGCCGAGCTTCAGCAGCATCAGCAGGCCGCAGACGACGGCCAGGACGAGCGACACGCCCAGCTCCGCGGCCACCACGCGGCCCAGCGCGCCCCGCTTGCCCGACGCCGCGGCGGCGCGGCCGGCCCGCAGTTCCGCCAGCAGGGCAACCACCCCCACCACGAGCACCCCCGCGGCCACGGCGAAGTGGTTGGCGTCGAGCCAGAAGCGCGTGGGCAGCATGTACGCCAGCAGGCCGGGCTGCCGGCTGAGCGCCACCGCCGCGATGGCCGCCGCGATGGCCGCCAGCCACGGCACGGGCCGCAGCGAGCGGGCCGCCGGGCCGCCGCCCAGTCCCCAGGCCAGGAGCCACTGGCCAGCGAGCGCCACCAGGGCGCACCCGAGGGCGACCAGGAGGGCGTAGACCAGCGGCTTGAGGGCCGCCTCGCGCCACGCGCCCACATTTGCCCAGAAGCCGGCGATGCCCAGCACGCGGTATTGCGGCTCGGTGGCCGGCGTGGCCGCCCCGGTCTCGGGGTCCACGGGGCGGGCGACCACTGGGGCGAAGAAGACGGGCGAGGAGGGCGAGTGGCAGTCGGTGCAGCCGTTCGCGCCGAGCGCGGCGTCGGCCGGGTAGACGTCGTGGTTGTAGGTGTGGACGTTGCCGTAGGGCGAGGCCTCCCAGAGGTGCTTGGGGATGGTGTGGAACCTGGTGCCCGACTCGTAGACGCGCTCGTCGCACACCCACACCACGCGCTTGCCGTCGAGGGGGTAGCCCACGTCGTTGAGCCGCTGGGCGACGGCGGCGATGAGGGCGTCAATTTCCTCGGGGCGGTTCACCTCGAGCACGCCGTCGCCGTTGTCGTCCGTTATCTTCGAGAGCTGGGGATATTTCGAGGGGTCTTTCCGGTGGGCGACCCACATGGCGTAGATGTCCCGCATCCTGGGCTGTGCGAGGCCGGGCTTGCCCTGGGTCTCGATGCCGGGCCAGGTGGTGTGGACGCGGTTGGCGGGGTAGATTTTGCCCTTGTAGCGCACGAGGAATGGCCTGAAGGGGTCGGAGGGCTTGTCGTCGTAGCCCATCATTTCGAGCTCGCCGTAGTGGTTCCAATATTTCATGTCGGGGCCGTAGAAGGTCCACAGGTGCTTGCCCTTGGTGGGGATTTTGGCTCCTGGGTTGAACACGTCGCTGGCGACGAAGCGGGCGGCCTTGACGGCCCGCTGGGGCACGTGGCAGGTCTGGCAGGCGATCCTGTCGAGGTGCAGTGGGGGCAGCCAGGTGTGCTTTGCCACGGGTGCGCCGAGGAAGCCTGTGGCGTGGCAGTCGGCGCAGGTTCGGCCGGTGTTGTCGAGGTCGTCACGCACGTGGCCGCCGGGGTCGTCACCCTTGGCGATCTCGTGGAGTTCCTTGCCGCGTATGCGGGGGTCGGTGGCGGATTGGCCGGCGGGATGGCAGTCCACGCACCGCAGGCCGGCGCGGAGGTGGACGTCGGTCCTGGCTCGGAAGTTGGCCCCTCGTTTCTTCCACCCTGGCTTGGCGTGGCAGGCGAGGCAGGCCTCGTTGCGCGGCTCGCGCACGATGTGGGGCGAGATGGTGCCGTCGGGGTTGAACTTCGTCTTGTCGTAGGCCACCGTCACCGGCTCGCCCTTCGCCACGGAGCCGGACACCGTGGCGAGGCCGGCCCCCGCGGTGGCGGCCCAGCGGAAGTTCCAGAGTTTTATCTGACGCAGTCGTTCGGCCATGTCGTATTCCGGCAGGTGGCAGATGAGGCAGTCGGCCTCGAGGACCCCGGTCTTGCTCCAGTGGGCCTTGTAGTAGTCGCCGTCGAAATTGTTGTCGCCCCCTGGGGTGAGGCCGCTGGCGGGGTCGGCCATCCAGCGGTCGTAGCGCTTGCCCTCGCGGTCGTATTCGGCCGAGCCGCCGCCGGGGTGGCAGGCGCCGCAGCCGATGGTGATGAAGGTGAACGAGGTCATGTCCATCGCGGCAGGCGAGGCGTTTTTCTTGGGCGACAGGTAGACGTAGAGTGGTGCCGGCGAGCACCAGGTACCGCCGTAGTTGCCGGGCGTCGAGACCCACTGGCATCGGGCGGCCTGGTCGGGAGTGGGTTTTTCGCCCTTGCCCTGCATGAAGTGGTAGGCCCGTGTTATCTTGTCGTAGTCGTGGCACTTTCCGCACGTGTGCTTCGGCGAGTAGGGCTTATCCGCATTCAGCCCCTTCATGGGGTCGATGATTCTGCCGTCCTCGTCGAGGAGCTTGAATGACGGGCACACGTTGTCCGCCGTCCGCGGGCGCGGCGGGGTGCTGGCGGCCCCGGCCCACGCGGCCGTGCAGCCGGCAGCCGCCACGGCCAGCATCCGAGCAATCGTGCGCATGGCGTGCATCGCTTTTCTCCTCCATGCTGTGGGCGCCTCTAGCAGCCCGTGGCAGAAGTCCTTCGCAGACGAGTGCGAGGGATTCGGGCCGAGGTCAAGGCGCGAGATCGCAGGCGAATCGGTGGATTCGTCGAGATCTCGCAACGCGGAGATCGGCCCGAAGACCCGCACGCAGTCCGAACGGACTTCTGCCACGGGCTGCTAGCGGGTCGCGCCGAGCAACGCTTCGAGCTCAGCGTGCTGCTGGGCGTGTTCCTCCTTGCACAATGGCCGGCAGCGCCCGATGTCGGCCTCGCCCCGCGCGATGGCGGTGGCGAATGCGAAGCACGAGGGCAGGCCGCATTCGCGGCAGTTGGTCTTCGGCAGCAGCTTGTAGACCTCCAGCGCGCTCACCTCGCCCAGCGAGCGGCAGGAGGGCTCGATCTGGTCGCGGCGTTCGGCGATGGAGCGCACGTGGTCGCGGACGGCGCGGAACACGGCCTCGGCCTCCGCCTCGTCCTTGAGCTTGCTGATGGCGATCTGGTGGGGATGGAAGACGATGGCTCGGCCGCCGCGATTGAGGCGCAGGACGTGCTGGTCCGGGTCGAACACCCCAGGCCCCATCTCGGCGTTGATGTAGGGCTGGAGGTCGGTGAGGTCGTCCTCGACGTCCACGATCGCGGCCAGGGTTTCGGCCGAGGGGTTGCACGGCGGCAATTGCAGCTTTATGCGGTAGTTGTCGAGCAGCATGGTGCTCTCCTTTCGTGCCGTCCTACGTGCGCCCGTCCGCTGGGCTGGCAGCGGGCTGGCTGGCGGTCTCGCGCCCGAACAGGAACCGCCAGGCGCGGCCGATGCCCACCACGAGCGTGTCGAGGCTCGAGTAGACCACGGGGATGACGATCATCGTGAGGAACGTGCCGACCAGGAGCCCCGAGGCGGCGACGACGCCCAGGGGGCTCATGCGTTCCAGGCCCACCGCCATCTGGAAGACCAGGGGGGTGAGGCCCACGATGGTCGAAACGGTGGTCATCAGGATCGGGCGGATGCGCAGGCGCACGCTCTGCACGATGGCCTCGTCCTTCGGCACGCCGCGCTTGCGGGCTCCGAGGATGAAGTCGAGCAGCAGGATGCTGTTGTTGACGATCGTGCCGCCGAGCAGGATGAGGCCCATGGTGGCCGGCTTGCACATGGGCTTGTCGAACAGCAGCAGCCCCCACATCGCGCCGGCCACGGCCAGGGGAATGGCGGCCATGATGGTGAGGGGGTGGCCGAACGACTTGAACATGGCGAGCAGCAGCATGTAGAGCAGCACGAGGCCGATGAGGAGTGCTTTGCCCATCTCCTGCTTGCCTGCCTTCATGTCCGCGGCTGTGCCGGAGACCTGGATGGTGTAGCCCTCGGGGCAGGGGATCTTTGCGAGCCGCATCCCCGCCATCTTGGCCACCTGGGCGATGGTGTAGGTGCGGTTCACGCCCGTGACGTCAATGGTGTTGCGCAGGCGCTCGCGGGTGATGAAGGGCTGGTCGCGGTCGGTGCGGAGGGTGGCGAGGGCCCGCAGGGGGACGGGCCCGAACCGCGACGAGATGTATGCCTCGCGAAGCTGCCCCGGCTCCTGGATGTCGCGGCTGGCGTACTGCACGCGGATGGGGATGTCGAGGAAGCCCCGCAGGCGCATGGCGCTGGCTGGCACGCCCTTGACTGCGGCCTTCAGCTCGCGGGCGGCCTGGGCGGGCGAGGTGCCGTAGAAGCGTGCCAGGGCGGGGTCGAGGACGACCTGGTGCTCGCCCTTGTCGAAGTACCAGCTCCGCCGCACGTCCACGAGGCCGGGCAGGCCCTTGAGCGCGGCGAGGCAGCGGTCGGCCAGGCGGCTGGCCACCCGGCTGTCTGGCCCGCTGATGATGATGTCGAGGGGGGCCTTGGTGGTCGAGAGCGGGGTGGCGCCGTATTCGCTCACGCGGAAGGTGCGGACGCCCGGGATGCGGCGGAGGGCCTGGCGCCACCCGTCCTCGATCTCCCAGATCGTCTCCTTGCGGTGCATGCGGTCGACCATGTGGACGGTGATCTTGGCCGACTGCGCGGTGGCTCCGCCGCCGCCGAAGCTGATCTGGCCGGGCTCGGAGCCGACGACAGCGGAGACCATCTCGATGCCGGGCTGGCGGTAGACCATGGCCTCGACGCGGCTCAGCACCTTTTCCACCTGGGCGATGTTGTAGTCGGTGGGCGTGTCGAACTCCACGATGGCGATGCCCGTGTCCATCGGCGTCATCAGCTCGCCGCCGATGAGCGGCGGCACGATCTTCATCGTGGCCACGAAGAAGGCGATGGCCAGCACCAGCGCGGCGATGCGCCACCGCAGGGCCGAGCGCAGCACGGCCAGGTAGAAGCGCGCCAGGCCCCGCACCCCCAGGTCGGTGAGGCCGAAGAAGCGCTCGATGATGTTGCGGCGTTCGCCCCCGTGGGCGAGCAGCCGCGAGGCCATCAGGGGGATCACCGTGAGCGCCACCAGCAGCGAGGCGACGAGGGTGGACGATATCATCAGGTTCAGCGGCCGCATCACCTGCTGGGTGTAGCCGCCGGTGAACATCACGGGCACGAGCACGATGACGGTGGTGAGCATGCCGGCGGTGATGGCCAGGGCCACCTCGCTGGCGCCCTCCCGCGCCGCGGCCGCCGCGTCCGGGTGGGCCATCTCCTGGTAGTGGCGATAGATGTTCTCGAGCACAACCACCGAGGCGTCCACCACCATGCC
>CAZDNN010000223.1:0-9701 GCA_964506385.1 uncultured Planctomycetota bacterium | reverse complement strand
GGGCGCCCGACGCCGACGGCCAGCAAGCTCGCGGGCCGCCACACTCCCGCCCGCCAAGCGAGGTCCTGGCGGACGCCTAGCAGCCCGTGGCAGAAGTCCGTTCGGACTGCGTGCGGGTCTTCTTGACAAAGGCACTGCACCACGGTACAAGAACCGCCGCGACAAGACACTGCTCAGCGTTCCGAGCGAAGGAGACGGCATCGTGGCGATCAAGGTGGCGTTCATCGGCGCGGGCAGCGTTGGCTTCACCCGCAGGCTGTTCCGCGACATCGTGTCCGTGCCGGAACTGGCCGATACCCACTTCGCGCTCCACGACATCAGCAAGCGCAATCTCGATATGGTCGTGCAGCTCTGCCGCAAGGACAAGCGGAACAACCATCTGCCGTGCAGGATCACCGCGACTCTCGACCGCCGCCGCGCCGTGGCCGATGCCGACTACGCGATCAACGTGGTCCGCGTCGGCGGGCTCGAAGCCTTCGCCCTCGATATCGACATCCCGCTGAAGTACGGCGTCGATCAGTGCGTCGGCGACACCCTGGCGCCCGGCGGCATCATGTACGGACAGCGCAACGTCCCCTGCATGCTCGACTTCTGCAAGGACCTCCGCGAGGTCGCGAAGCCCGGCGTCCTCCTGCTCAGCTACGCCAACCCCAATGCGATGAACACGTGGGCGGCCATCGAGTACGGGGGGGTGGACACCGTGGGGCTGTGCCACGGCGTGATGGGCGGGCACCACCAGATCGCCAACGCCCTCGGCGCCGAGAGCACGGACGAGGTGGACATCATCTGCGCGGGCATCAACCACCAGACGTGGTATATCCGCATCCTCTATCAGGGCCGCGAGGTCACCGGCGAGGAACTGCTCGCGGCCTTCGAGCGCCACCCCGTCTACCGCGAGACCGAGAAGGTGCGGATCGACGTCCTCCGCCGCTTCGGCTACTACTCGACCGAGAGCAACGGCCACCTCTCCGAATACCTGCCCTGGTACCGCAAGCGGCCCCGCGAGATCCGCCGCTGGATCGACCTGCGGAGCTGGATCAACGGCGAGACCGGCGGATACCTGCGGGTCTGCACGGAGGGCCGCAACTGGTTCCGCACCGACTTCCCCCGCTGGCTCGAGGCCGACGACCCGCCCATCACGCCCGAGACCCGCGGCCACGAGCACGGCAGCTACATCATCGAGGCCCTCGAGACGGGGCGCGTCTACCGAGGCCACTTCAACGTCCGCAACGACGGCTGCATCTCGAACCTGCCGGACGACTGCATCGTCGAGGTCCCCGGCTACGTGGACCGCAACGGCATCAACATCCCGCGGGTCGGCGACCTGCCGCTGGCGTGCGCGGCAACGCTGATGGCCAGCATCAACGTCCAGCGCATGGCAGTCAAGGCCGCCGTCGAGGGCAACCTGATGCTGCTCAAGCAGGCCATGCTCCACGACCCGCTCACGGCTGCGGTGCTCAACCCGCCCGAGATCTGGCAGATGACCGACGAGATGCTCGTCGCCCAGGCCCAGTGGCTGCCGCAGTACGCCGGCGAGATCCCCGCCGCGAAGAAGCGCCTGGCCGCGGCCAAGCGCAAGGGCGAGTACTACGGCACGAAGACCTGGAAGGGCGCGGCACGCCTCCACACCAAGACCATCGCCGAGATGCGCAAGCAGGCCCGCAAAGCCCGCGCCCAGGCCGCCGCCGCCGACAAAGCGGCCGCCCAGCGCGCCAGGGACGCCAAGGCAGGAAGGAAGAAGCGGAAAAAGTAATCCGCCGAGGAGCAGACAGGAGACGGGCAGGCGTGCTGCCTGGGGGCCGTGCCGCGAGTCGCGGCGTCGATGCGCGGCTGGTTGCGGCGCTCCATCGCGAGGCAGTCGAGACGCTCAAGGGGCGGGTTACCCACGGAGCTCATCCGCCACTGCACGAAGGCGCTGGTCAAGGGTGAGGAGGCCTACGTCCAGATGTCGGGCGAGCCAGAGGTAGCTGGCGTCGTAGACGGAGAGGCCGGTGTCGCACGCCAGCACGATGGCGTCGCGATGCTCGACATCGACGACCTCAACGGGCAGGTCGCGGGCGCGGGCAAAACGCTCGAGCAGCCAGTCGCGCTGCTCGGGGTGGCGGCGGATCTTCTTCCAGCACGTGTTGGCAAGCTCGAACCATACGAGCGCGGGTGCCGCGACCCGTTCAGCGTCGTCGAACCGCGCGCTCACATCCCCGGAATCCGGCTCATCGAAGACGAGCGCCGCAAGCGCCGAGGCGTCAATCACGATGGCCGCCATCGCGATCCTCCCTGATCATGGCGACCGCCTCCGCGGGGGTACCGCGTCCGGTGGCCCTGCCCTCGGCGAGGAACTGGCGGGCGGTCAACCTGGGCCTCTCCGCCACGGTGGCCTCGAGGATGCCGACGACCTCTTCGTCCACCGTGCGCTGGTGGTGGGCGGCGCGACGGCGCAAGGCATCCGCCAGAGCGTCGGGGATCGAGATCTCCAGGGGCATGATAGACTCCTTGCGCAACCGGTCCCTTCCGCCTGATTATAGGCTGGCCCGAGCGGAGGATCAAGGCCAGCCAGAGGCGGGCCCCGCACGGGTGACGGACGGCCGGGAAGATGGGCTCATGGCCCACTGGCGCCCGGGCACGGTTAGCCGCCACGCCCAGAACACGGTAGAATATCCCCGCTGCGTTCTCCTTGCGTGGGGTGGAGGCCGAGGGCCCCGAGCCCGGCCGGGAGCTGTGCGGATGAATGTCGAGCTGCAACTGCTGGAGGGCGAGACGCTCTACCAGCGGGTGGTGCTGGAGGCGATGCTGGGCGCGCAGGAGAGCCTGTGGATCGCGACGGCGAATGTGAAGGACTGCCAGGTGCAGCTCGGCCGCCGCTACGAGTCGATCGTCCGCCTGTTCGGCGAGTTGTGCGACCGCGGCGTCGAGGTCCGGCTGCTCCACGCAGGCGTGCCGTCGGCCGCGTTCCGCGAGAGCCTCGCCGAAGCGGGCCTGGCGGCGCACCCGCAGTTCCACATGCGACGCTGTCCGCGGGTCCACTTCAAGGCCGTGCTCGTCGATGACCGCCAGCTCTACCTGGGGAGCGCCAACCTCACGGGAGCGGGCATGGGCGCCAAGAGCGCGCGCCGCCGCAACTTCGAGCTCGGCATCCTCACCGCCGACCGCTCCCTCTCCGACCGCGTGGCACAGCTCTTCCACCGCATCTGGGAGGGCCTCGAGTGTCCGGAGTGCGGGCGGCAGGACGTCTGCTACGTGCCCCTCGAAGAGCCCGACGCGTGAGCCTCGTCAGCTCTCCAGCCGGCCGTCGCGGTAGGCGGCGATGTAGGCCATGGAGAATTCGTCGAGGCCGAGCACGGCGCGGGCCGCGAGGAGCGTGGCCATCATGCCCTTCTCGCAGGGGTCGATGATGGCGCCGTCGGCGCCCGCTGCGACGAGCATGGCGAGGAAGGCGCGGTTGAGCAGATTGCGCTCGGGGATGCCGTAGGAGATGTTCGAGAGGCCGAGCGCGATGTGGGCGTCGGGCAGCTCGGCCTTCGTGGCGCGGATGGCCTCGAGGATGGCGCGGGCCTGGCCGGGATTGGTCGCGGCGGGCCGGACCAGGTGGTCGAAGTGCACGCGGTCCAGGCCGATGCCCTCGGCCTGCACGGCCTCGGCGAGCCTGCGGGTGATCGCCATCCGGCCATCGATGTCCTCCGGCATTCCGCCGTCGTCCATCGTCAGCGCGACGACCTGGGTCTCGAACTGCTTGACGAGCGGCAGGATGCCCTCGATGCGCTCGGCCTCGCCGGTGATGGAGTTGATGACCGTGCCTGGTCGGTTGCATAGCTTGAGCCCCGCCTCGAGGGCGGCGGGGTTGGTGGAGTCGAAGCTCAACGGCAGCTCGACGGCGTCGGCGACGACCTCGGTGAGCCAGGTCATATCCTCGACCTCGCGGTCGGGGTCGTGCCCGGCGTTTACGTCGATGTGGGTCGCGCCCGCCTCCTTCTGGCGCCTGGCCTGCCTCGCAATGTAGGCGGCGTCGCGCGCCAGCACCTTCTCCTGAATGCGCTTGCGGGACATGTTGATGCGTTCAGCGATGATCGTGAACATAGCGGCTCAGAGGGCCTCCTTCTTCTCGCTGTGCTTGTCCTTGGCGAGCTTGTAGCGGATGTAGAGGCTTCCGCCGAGGAAGCCGAACCCCGCGCCGAGCAGGAAGGTGATGAGAACCAGGAGCGCGAGGGGCATATTGATCCGGACGAGGAGCAGGTCCGCCTCGATGAACTCGAAGTTCTTGGCGACCACGATGATGAACAGAAGCGCGATGACCGCCCCCAGGGTGATCTTCGCGTACTGGACAACCTTCGCCTTCTCCATGATCCGTCGCCTCCTCCTCGTAGGATGGCGCTAAGCCAGCCCCATCGCCTTCAGGTTCCGCAGGCTGATGGCGAGGCTCTCGAAGGGGTCGCGCTGGCAGGTGTCCTGCTCGACGATGTACCACTCGGTGCCCGCCTCGACGCAGGCCTCGAGGATCTCCGGCCAGTCGAGGTTGCCCTCCCCCACCTCGGCCATGATCTGGTCGCGGCCCCGCATCGTCATGTCCTTCAGGTGCACGCAGGGCGCGCGGCCCGCCAGGCTCCGGATCCACGTCGCAGGGCTCCCGCCGCCCGCCTGGATCCAGTAGGTGTCGATCTCGCTGAGGAACACCTCCGGATCGCTGTCCTCGTAGAGGATCTGGAGGCCCGTGCGGTCGCCGAACTTCTCGAGCTCGAAGTTGTGGTTGTGATAGACGAACTTCAGGCCGCCCTCGGCCAGGCGGCGGGCGACCTCGGAGCACTCGGCGGCGAATGTCGCGAAGCCCTCGGCGTTGCGGTACTCGCCGGGCAGGCCGCCGATGCCGGCGTAAGGGCAGCCGTAGGTGGCGTGGAGGTCGATGCAGGCCTGGGGCTCGTCGCGCATCATGGCATAGCTGGTATGGGTCGCGCAGATCGTCACGCCGTGGTCGTCGCAGATCCTCCGGAGCTCGGCGGGATCGTGCTCGCCCAGGGCAGAGAGCTGCACGGCCTGGTAGCCGATATCGGCCACCTTGCGGATCGTCTCCGCGATATCGGCGGGCGTCTTGGTAAACTCGCGCACGGTGTAGAGCTGCGCCGCGATCGCGCTGTCGGCCATCCCTCGTCTCCTCTGGCAGTGGTCCCGGGTTTAGGCTCTTAGTCTACCGGGATTGCGAGCGTTTGCAACCGAGGATGGGGCGGGCTGGGGTGTCTTGGCCGGGGTTTGGGTTGCTACGCTGTAGCGCTTTAGCGCTAAAGCGCTAAAGCGCTACATGACGCCCCGCACAGCTTCCCGGTCGGCCCGACACGGCCAGCCGGCCGCACGCCTCCCACTCCCCTCTGCGGCCCCGGCGTCCGGCGGGGACTGATCCAGTGGGACACGCCAGTGTGGGTTGACTCCCAGGGCCGTGCGTGGTACCCTTCGCTTTCGGTAGAGGCCAACCCATGGCTGAACGGGATGTGCCTGTGAACGGGAAACGCCTCGGGTGCGCGTGTCTCGCGATGGTCCTCCTCGGGGTTGGTGCGCTGTGCGCTGTCCTCGCGGTATGGCTCCTCGGCGGCAGTCAGCAATCGCCGAGCGGCGCCGGCCGAGCCAGCCAGCCGGGCACGTCCAGCGGCTCGCCCCAGATGCTGGGACCGAGCGCGATCGAGCGCGAGCAGGCGGCGGAGCGGCTCTTCGCCGAGGCCTCGGCGGCAGCCGACGGGCGCCGCTGGGCCGCGGCGCGCCAGCGGATGTCCACGCTCGACGAGGACTACGCCCATACGGACTTCTACTCCATCCATGGCTCGACCATCGCAGGTCTTCGCGACGCCATCGAGGCCGCCGCGCCTGCTGCCGATGCGGAGCCAGGGCCGGCGGCGCTCTATCGCGCAGGGGTCGAGACGCTGCGCCCTATGTGGGCGCAGCGCCACTACGCGGAGGCGCTGGAGACAGCCAGAAAGCTGGCCGCCGGCGAGCTGGCCGCATCGCCCGAGGCCGGGGGGTGGCTCGTGGCCGATGCGCAGGCCCTCGCAGACTTCTGGGGCCTCGTCCAGGCGGGCGCAGCGGCGCTCAAGGCGGGCGAGGCCATCACGGTGACAGGCATCGAGGGGCAGTTCCAGAAGCTCGACGGCGATGCCGTCGTCGTGCAGCGCGAGCAGGCGAGCTTCGCCGCGAAGCTGACGACGCTGACCGACGACGAGCTGCTCGGCCTCGCCGAGCGAGCGCGGAAGCCGCAGGCCGGCGCCGACCACCTGATGGTGGCGCTGCTCCGGCTCCACAGCGCGGCGCCCGACGTGGCCGAGACCCTGGCTGCTCTCCAGCGCGCCGAGCAAGGGGGCGTGGACATCGCCCGCCACCGCGGGCTGCTCGAAGCCCCCGGACCGAAGGGGGCCGCGGGCCTCAAGGTCAGGCGTCTCCGCAAGGGCAAGCAGCCCGTCTACACGGGCGAGCCGCTCACCATCGAGGCCGAGGAGGCCGACCTGTGCTACGCGCCCATGCGGGTCGCCAAGAGCGAGAGCGCCTCGGGCAACGCCTTCCTCTGGGAGCCGCTCGAGCCCGGCCAGGAGCAGTTCAGCGAAGGGGACGCGCGGGCCGTCTACTACGTTCGCGCCGAGCGCGAGTGCTGGGTCTCGCTCTGGGCGCGGGTGCGGACGCCGACGAACTCGTCGAACTCCTTCTTCCTGGCGGTCGAGGCGGGCAAGGCGACCAACGGGCGCCGGCGCCAGTGGCACTTCGCCCCGAACCGCAGTTGGCAGTGGGCCGCCTTCGACGCGCGTGGCGGAGCGGATCGCGCCGGGCGGAATCCCACGCCCATCCAGCTCAAGCCAGGCGTCAACTCCATCGTCATCGCCGTCCGCGAGCGACTCACCGCCCTCGACGCCATCCGCATTGCCCCGCACCAGGGCGAACCCCCGTAACCGGCGTCCATCGCGGGCCCCCTTCGGGCCTCGCCCTCCCGCTTGACCCTTGGCTGCCGCCGCGCTAGACTTCGCGCGTCCGCAGCGTCGGCGGCGCGCGTCCGAACATCGGTCCAGATGGAGCACGAGCCATGCGCAAGGGCAAGGTGGGTTTCGCGGTCGTCGGGTGCGGGGTGATCGGGCCGTGGCACGCCAGGTCGATCGACCTGGCGCGCAACGCCGAGCTCATCGCGCTGTGCGACGTCGAGTTCGCCAAGGCGGAGAAGCTCGCCGCCGAGCATGGCGGCGTCCCCTGCTACGCCGACCATCGCACGATGCTGAAGAACGAGCCCGACATCGACGCGGTGTGCGTGTGCGTGCCAAGCGGCATCCACTGGCGCATCGCCGTTGATGCCGCTAAGGCCGGGCGCCACGTCCTCAGCGAGAAGCCGCTCGACGTGACCCTAGCCCACATGGACAGGATGATCGACACCTGCGCGAAGCAGAAGGTGAAGCTCGGCTGCATCTTCCAGCGGCGCACGAAGCCGTTGACCAAGGCGGTCAAGAAGGTCGTCGATGGCGGGAAGCTCGGCACGATGGTCCTCGCCGACGCTTACCTCAAGTACTACCGCTCGCCCGCCTACTACAAGAGCGCTGGCTGGCGCGGCACCTGGGAGCTCGACGGCGGCGGCGCGCTGATGAACCAGGGCGTCCACGGCATCGACCAGCTCCTCTACCTCGTGGGCGACGTGGAGACCGTAACGGCCCACGCGGCGCCGCTCGTCCGCGACATCGCCGTCGAGGACACCGCCGTCGCGATCCTCCAGTACAAGAACGGCGCCTTCGGCGTCATCGAGGGCACGACCTCGGTCACCCCAGGGATGTCCACCCGCACTGAGATCCACGGCGAGAACGGCACGATCATCTTCGACGACAGCCGCCTCCTCAAGTATGCCGTCGCCCGCAAGAAGGCTGACATCGCCAAGGACCGCACGCTGCGCGTCCCCGAGCCCAAGGTCAGCAAGTCCACCGCCTCCGACCCCAGAGCCCTCAGCGTCCGCGGCCACATGCTCCAGGTCCAGGACATGGCCCAGGCGATCCTCAAGGACCGCGAGCCCATGGTCCCCGGCCCCGAGGCCCGCAAGGCCGTCGAGCTCATCCTCGCCATCTACAGGTCGGCGAAGACAGGCAGGACCGTCAGGCTGCCGCTGAAGTGAGCGCCTCCCTGACGCGGCCCGTCGCCGCAACCAAAGAGGAAAACTCGGGCTGGGCACACTAGAAAACAGAGCCAACTCCGTTGGCTTTGTTTGCCTCTTCAACAACTCCGCAGCAACATCACTTGCCAGCGAAGGGCAAGCCTTACAGGATCGACGGCAAAGCCGCTCGATCCCATAAGGTGTGCCCAGTCCGAGTTTCCCTCCGCCCAACATGCGCGCATGTTGCGCTGGAAGACTCCAGTCCTCTCGCTCAGCGCATCTCCTGGCCGCCGTCCACGAGGAGGTGGATGCCGGTGATGTACGCCGCCTGTTCGGAGGCGAGGAAGGCAACGGCGTTCGCGATGTCCTGGGGCGTGCAGGAGCGGCCGAGGGGCACCTTGGCATCGTAGAAGGCCCGGACCTCCGAGGGCTTGATCCCCAGCTTCTTCGCCGTCTTCTTGATGAACGCCGGGTTCCAGATGTTCGAGCCCTCGAAGACGTTGCCGGGGAGCACCGAGCAGCAGCGGATGCCGTCCTTGGCGAACTCCCGTGCCCAGCTCTGCGCCATGCCGATGACGCCGAACTTCGTGGCGCAGTAGTGCGAGAGCTGCGGCGAGCCGTGCACGCCGCTCTTCGAGCTGATGTTGATGATGGCGCCGCCCTCTCCCTGCTTGCGGAGCTGGGTGATGACGTGCTTGCTGCACAGCATGGTGCCCGTGAGATTGACCTCGATCATCGGCCGCCACTTCTGCTCGGTCATGTCGGCCAGCGGCACGGGGTAGGACAGGCCGGCGTTGTTGACGAGGATATCGACGCGGCCGAACTTCTTGACGGTCCGCGCGACCATCCGCTCGACCTGCTTTTCCTTGGTGATGTCGCACTTGACGGCGAGGGCCCCGACCCCGAAGTCCGTCTCGATCTCCTTGGCCGTCTTCCTGGCCTGTTCGAGATTGATATCGCAGATCGTCACGTTCGCGCCCGACCCCGCGAGGGTTCGCGCGATCACGCGCCCGATGCCCCCCGCGCTGCCCGTGACGATCGCCGCCTTGCCGTCGAAGCGAATATCCATCCTGGTGTTCCTTTCGGCGTAAGTGTGGAGGGGTGCGTCGCGCGGCGATCATACCAGACGGGCGAGGCGCTGCCAAGTCAGGTCGCCGGGAGAGTAGGCGGTTGCGCTGTCAGAGCCCCACGTCGCTTTCCGCACGGCTTGGTAGGCTGCCCGGTGACGATACTTGCGGACCTGAACGTACCCGTTTAGCCTGTGGATGGTGCGAGGCGGATATGGGAGGCGAGCAGGTCGCCGAAGTCGAGGCCGCGCCGGGCACAGGTGGCTCCGAGGCTGGTGAGGGTCTGCCAGGTGCGGCGACCACGGTCAGTGCGATTCCCGCACGAGACCTTCCGGGCGATGACCGCTGGGCGCAAGGCACGCTCCGCGCGATCCGAAGGCTGAGCCCAACACGTCCTCGATCACCCGCGCACCGCAGTTGTCCGCCACGTGGTAGACCATCTCGTGGGCCGAGGTGAACGCCCACAGCCACCACCCGGGCTCCCCGACCTACATTCCGGACCTCATGAGGTCCGATACTCGCATCGGCCATCCCGGGAAGGGAACGCT
>CAZDNN010000222.1:7952-9735 GCA_964506385.1 uncultured Planctomycetota bacterium | reverse complement strand
TACACGGGGGGCAGGCCAAACTGCTCCCAGAAGAACTGCATGATGGACTTGATGAAATCCCACTCTGGCACCGTCTGGGTGGCCATGCAGTAGAAGAAGATGCCGCCGGGGATCAGCAGCAGGATGGCGCCGATGGCCGACATCACGGTGTAGAGTGCCGAGGGCTGCTCGCGCACCGCGAGTGGCTCGCCGGTGCCGTAGGACGACGAGCCGGTGATGCTGCCGATGGCGCGCTCCGCCTCCTCCTCTTCCTCTGGCTCGACCAGCGGCTCCTCGACGTCGGCCGTCACCGGCACCTCATCGAGGTCTCCCTCTTCGAGGAAGACCTCCTCGGTGGCGACCTCCTCGGTGGCGACCTGGGTATCGTCGTACTCGTCGAGGCCGAGGACCATGGTCGGGACCTCGGTCTCGGAGCCGGGCTCCTCGATGCCCACGTCGTCTCCGAGCTCGAGGGTCGGGACCGCCGTCTCGTCGGTTTCGCCGGTGGCGGGGGTCAGCTCGATGGTAGGCACGCGGGTCGGCGGCTCGGTTTCGGTGGGGGGCTCGTCGCTGAGGGTCAGCTCGGTGTCGCCCGTTGGTGCTCCGAGGTCACCGCCGATGATGGTCTCGGCGGTGTCGTCGTAGTCGAGGGCCTCGTCGGCCAGCAGGTCGATGGGCTCCTCGCCGAGGGCAGGGCTCTCGGGAATGTCTGTCTTCGTGTCGCCGCCACCCGTGTCGCCGGGACTGAGCACCACCGTGGCCTCGGTCTCGCGCTGCTGCCGCAGCGCCTCGACGTCGCTGCGGCGGAACTTCAGGGTGTTCTCGTCGCGGAAGGCACGAAGACGGCCCTGGGCCACCAGGGCGCGCAACTCGGCCTCCTGCATCTGGAGCTCGCTCAACGCATCGTCGAACGACATGTAATCGTCGGGCATGCTCGCTCACCTACCTTCGTGGGTCGTTGATGCCAGTTCCCAGGCACCGCCGAAGCCTCCATGCCTCAGCGCTGCGACTGCAACTGCTTATACTCGAACTCCGAACTGCCGGGGCCGCCGTTGGGACGCAGGCCTTCGAGGCGACGCACCCCCTTGATGGAGTACTCGCGCTCGGCGCTCAGCATGGCATCCCAGCGGTACAGCCGGCCCGCGACGAACTCGAAGGCGCCGCTCCGGATATCGCGATTCCGCACCCCGAGACCGGGGTAGTGGAACGCGTAGACCAGGATGACCTCGCGGTTGGTGTCGAGGACATAGAGCAGGCTCTCATCACCAATGGGCGCCGCCACGGCGATGATGTTCCTGCTCTGCCCCTCGCTCACCTGCGCCTGCGCCGGTGGCGACCGCCCGATGACGAGCAGAAGCGCGGCCAGCACAGCGACAGCCGCGAATAGTGCAGCAGTGAGCCACGAGCGGTTCTCCATGGCGTTCACTCCCTGTTCGAGCGCACACCGGAACCGCGACATGTGCACAGGGCCATTATAGTTGGGGCTACATGTCTTGCAAGGGTTTTTTCAGCGAAAATCGGCTCTGTGCGCACGGATCCAGGCCCGTGGTGGCCGTGCAGGCCCTCCGTGTGCCTGGGAAGGCCTGCTGGCATGCGCGACTCACGACACGAGCAGGCACAGTGAGGCTTGCTTCCGGGGGGGCCGGTGTGGATAATGGCGGCGATCCGCGAGCACAGGTTGTGGAAGCCTGGTGGCCCTGTTACCCACAATCTGGCCATGGGCTGGCGAGCGATGGCGCAGGTCTGGCGCGGGGGCGGCGGCTATGCACCGCTCTTCCACAGCGCGTGCACAACCGTGTGGGAC
>CAZDNN010000222.1:0-7942 GCA_964506385.1 uncultured Planctomycetota bacterium | reverse complement strand
TAACCTACGCATCCATAAGGACTTGTGCCCGACACCACTGTTATCGGTCGCCTCCTGGCAACGCCATGTTTGCCCTGATAGTTCTTCGGGCGGTTGATGCGCCGATAGCGCAGGCAGGAGCTGCGGTATCGTTCCACAGATTACCCACAGTAAGGCAACACCTCTGTAGGAGAGCGGCGTGAGCTTCGACGTCGTCATCTGCGGCGGCACTGTGTTCGATGGCTTGGGTGGTGAGCCACGTCTCGCGGACGTTGGGGTGACTGGTGGGCGGATTGCAGCCATCGCGCCAGGCCTGGATGGGATGGAGGCAGGGCGGACCCTCGATGCGGCCGGCCTGGCGGTGGCGCCTGGCTTCATTGACATCCACGCTCACGGCGACGTCTATCCGCTCGTGGCCCCCGAGGCGCCCGCGCGCCTGCACGACGGGGTGACGACGGAAATCCTGGGCAACTGCGGCGAATCGCCATTCCCCCAATCCCAGGCCATGCTGGCCGCCCGAAGTGAGAGCGTCGAGCGTCACGGCGTGGCAGTGGACTGGGCGACGCTGGACGACTACGCCGCTCGGCACGACGCGCTCGGCTGCGGGATCAACCGCGGCTCGCTGGTCGGCCACGGCAACGTGCGGATCGCCGTGATGGGCGAGCAGGACCGCCCGCCGACCGACGGGGAGCTCGCCGCAATGTCCCGCCACGTCGAGGAGGCGATCGAGGCGGGCGCCTTCGGCATCTCCACCGGCCTGATCTACGCGCCGGGGATGTACGCGCAGCCACGGGAGATCGAGGCCCTCTGTGCCGTCGCGGCGCGCTTCGACGCCCTCTACGCCTCGCACATTCGCAGCGAGAGCGGCGGAGTGCTTGAGGCGCTCGACGAGTTCCTGGACGTGGGGCGACGGACCGGCGTGCGGCTTCAGCACTCCCACGCCAAGGTCTCCGGCCGGGCCCACTGGGACAAGGTGGAGGCCGCAATCGCCCGTCTGGAAGCGGCGCAGGCCGAGGGTATCGACGTCGCCTGCGACCGGTACCCATACACGGCGTCGTGGACAAGCCTGACGGCGTTCCTCCCCGGCTGGGCGCGTGAGGGCGGCCGCGAGGAGATGCTCGGGCGGCTAGCTGACCCCGAGGCATGCGAGCGGGTGCTCGACTGGCTGAGGGGGCGAGAGCACGGCGCGCCGTGGACGGCCCTCGTCGTGGCGAGCGCCGGCTGCGACGCCTGGCGCCACGCGGAGGGACGCTCGCTCGCCGACGTGGCGGCCGAGACGGGCATGGAGCCCGCCACGCTGGCTGTCGAACTGCTCGGGGCCAGCGACGGGCGCACCTCGGTAATGCTGTTCGCCATGAGCGACGAGAACCTGGTGCAGTGGCTGAGCCTGCCCTACGTGGCCATTGGCTCGGACAGTTCCAGCCGCAGCGCCGAGGGCCGCACGGCCGAGGGAAAGCCCCATCCGCGGAGCTACGGCACCAGTGCGCGATTCCTGGGCCGCTACGTCCGCGAGAAGGCGCTCATGGAGCTGTCGGAAGGCATCCGGCGCCTCACGAGCCTGCCGGCCAGCCGGCTCGGACTGCGGCGGCGCGGTGTCCTCGAAGCAGGCGCGTACGCCGACATCACCGTGTTCGACCCTGACGCCATCGTGGACCGCGCGACCTACGAGCATCCGCAGCAGTACTCGGCCGGCGTCCGCCACGTGCTCGTCAACGGCGCCGCGGCGCTCGCCGATGGGGAGCTGACGGGCGCGCGCAGCGGGCGGTTCCTACGAAGGGGACAGGAATGAGCGGGCCGCGGATTGGGCTGAACTGCGATGTCGTGACCCAGGGCGGCAAGGACCGCGTCACCGTGCCTTGGGTGTATCTGGACGCCGTGCAGCGCGCCGGTGGCCTTCCGACGCTCCTTCCGCCCGTGGATGCCGAGGGAGCTGTCGCGGCGTATCTGGCCGACACCGACGGTCTCGTGCTGATCGGCGGCGCCGATTACGACCCCCAGCTCTACGGGCAGTCGGTGCATCCGAAGACGAAGCTCGTGGCCGAGCGCCGGCAGCGCTTCGACATGCGGCTGGCCAAGGCGGCCGCCGCGGCGGGGGCGCCGACCCTGGGGATCTGCGGCGGCATACAGCTTCTCAACGTCGCATTGGGGGGCGCGCTGATCCAGCACATCGCCGACGCCGTGCCCGAGGCGCTTACCCATACGCGGAGCGGCGAGGCCGAGCGCTTCCACGAGGTCACCGTGGCGGGAGGCAGCCGCCTCGCTGGCGTCGTAGGGGCAGGGCCGCTGGAGGTGAACTCGTCGCACCACCAGGCCATTGCGGAGCCGGCGCCGGGGCTGGCGGTGGCGGCTCGGGCGCCGGACGGCGTGGTCGAGGCCGTCGAGGGCACGGGCGAGACGTTCCTGCTCGGCGTCCAATGGCATCCCGAGCGGCTGGCGGACCGGCCGGAGCACCTCGCCCTGTTCCAGGCTCTCGTGGCAGCGGCGGAGAGACGGCGGTAGCAGGAGTGCGGAGAGGCGCTCGACAGAGGCAGGCCGAGGCCCGCGCTGGAAGGTCCCGCGCGCGGGCCTCGGGGTGTGGCTAGCGGGCCGCGATGCGCCGCTCGTTCAGGGTGGCTTCCCACGACCTCAGGAAGTAGTAGGCGGTGAGCCGAGAGATGCGGGAGCGGACCTCCAGGATGTCCATCTCCTTCGGCTCGTCGGGCGCGATGCGTCGCGTGAGGGTGGCGACGTAGCAGGCCGAGCGATCGGGGTCGTCAATGACGGGGGCCAGCTCTCCGGGGCGCAGGGCGAAGATCGCTCGGTTCAGATCCGGCTTCTCGCCCAGCCCGGGGATGGCGCTGCTGCGCCCCCAGCCGGCATCGAGCGGGTAGAAGGGGGCGGTGAGGGTGACGGTTGCGGGCAGGGGCACGTCGGCCAGCACAGGCTGGTCCTCGATGGTGGCGCGGAAGGCCTCACGCGCGTCCTGCGCCTTGGCGAGGGCGTCGATGACCCGGTCACGAAGCGTTGCGGCGACCTCCATGGCTCGCGCGACGTCGCGCTCGCGCAGCAGGTCGGCCTGGACGGTGTAGCGCTGCTCCTTGAGGGGCGGGGTGTGTGCCTTCCTGAACTCCTTGCGACGCAGGAGTGCCGCTCCGTCCGGTCCGATCTGCGGGCCCACGATCTCCCCGTCCTTCGCTCCGAAGACTGCCTTTACGGCGTCGGCGGCCCTGCCAATGGGCTCGAGCACCTGCGCCTCCGCATCGAAGAAGCCGGTCACCCCGGCCGTCAGGCCGGGGGTCTTCGCCGCGTAGGCCTCCAGGTCAGCCTTCGCCCCGTCCGCGCGAAGCGCCTTCGCAGCCGCATCGAGGAGCGTGCGGGCCTTGGCTCGGGCTTTGTCGGTCAGTACCTTCCGGCGCACGTCTGCCTTGGCCCTCTCGAAAGGCAAGAACACGATGCCAGGCTTGGAGAAGTCGCGGTAGCGGCTCTCCCGCGCCTTCACGCTGCGGTCGTACTCCTGGCGGAGCTCCTCGTCGGTTGCAGTCAGCTTCTCGGCGAGATCGAGGTAGTCGGCGGCGAGGAACTCGACTCGGAGCTGATCGGGGAGGCCGAAGCGCTCCTTGTGCTTCTCGTAGTGAGCCGCGAGCTCCTGGTCGCTGACCTCCATCCCAGGCGCTCCGACCTGGCTGCGGCCGATCATCACGAGGTCCACCTCGACCATCGGCTCGACCTCACGGCGGCTGACGACGGCCACGAGGGATGCGTCGGCGTCGTCCACGACGGGGGTGAGCCCCGGCTTCTCGAGGGCGAAGACGGCGTCGGCGAGGGCCGGGCACTCGCCCTTCTGGGGCACGATGAGGCGGGGGGCCGTGGCCGTGATACCCCGGCGGACCGCGGGCGCCTTCTCCCCGAGGGCGGCGACGGCCTTGTCGAAAGTGGTGCGAGCCGCCTCCGCGCGGAAAGCCGCGGCGGCCGCGTGGGCCGCCTGGCGGGCGCCCTCGAGCTTCACGGTCCTGGTGATCCGCGCCCGGACCTTGGGGTCGGTGAACGGGAGCACCGTGTCTTTGAGGGGGTCGCGGAACTCGTCCTTGTGCTCCGCGTAGTAGCGCTCGAGGGCTTCGTCGGACGGCTCCTTCGTCGTGTCCAGGAACTCCGGCGCGTCGAACACCGCGACCGAGAGCGTGGCCTTGCCGCCGGGCTTCCGCGCCGCCAGGAGGGCGAGCAGGGCGGCGTTCTTCGTGCGCAGCGGCTTGCTGACGGTTCCGACCTCCATGTCCCGCAGGACATCGACGAGCTCCGCTTGCACCGCAAACGGGCCCTGTGGCGCCGCCAGCGGGAAGGGGCCGACCGTCCGAACCTTCAGGTCGAGGGCAGTTGAGGCCGTGAGCGGGTCGCGAGCCGGCACGGTCCGGAACGCCTCCTGGATGGCGGCGACGCGGAAGGCGGCCAGCTTCTCGGGCATGGGCTTCTTGGCCCACTCGGCGCGGACGTGCCGGGTCACCCGCTCCCGCACGGCGTCGTCGAGGCTGCGCCACGGCGGGGCCTCCTCGATCGTGTCGCCGGTCACGTAGGCGGCATCGCGGTGCTCGTCGTAGTAGGCGCGGACATCCTTGTCCTCGACCTTGGCCTCGGCCGCCAGCGCCTCGTAGGCGACGCCGGCCACGTCGATGGTCGCGGTCTTCTCGTCGCGAGCCTTGAGGACGAAGAGGAATCGCCCCGCCGCGCTGGCGAGCGGCGTGCTGGCCTTGCCCACCTCGAGGGACGTGACGAGGTCGTGAAAGCCAGCAGCCCTGCCGACGTGGGGCGCCGCCTCGGTCTTGGCGAGATCGACCTTCACATCGGCGTGGACGGTGAGCTTGTGCGCCTTGGCGGCGGCCGCGAGGTCGGGTGTGTCGGCAGCGGCGAGGTCGTGGGCCGCGGCGGCCACGCGCCCGGTGGCGAGGTCGAGGGCCTTGCGCTGCTCGAGGAGCTTGCGGATGTCTGCCTTGACGTCATCGAACGGGATGGGCTTGGGCTTGGGAAGGAAGGCGTAGGGGTCGGCGTCGTAGGCGGCCTGGAGCTGGTAGTCCGACGGCGTGGGATCGCCCTGGAGCGCGTCGGTGCGGAAGGCGAGCACTTCGAGCTTGAGGCCCTTGCCTGGCGCGCGGTCGGTGAGGCGGGCCACCACGTGGTGCTCGCCGACGGGGACGATGTCGCTAAGGTCCCCGATGGCGCCGCGCTCGAGCTGGCGGTAGAGGGAGGCGATGGGCTGGCCGAGCGGCGGGATGGGCGCCTCAGGCATGAGGAACCCGGTGGCGACGGGCTGGGAGCCAACGAGCGCCGCAAGCCGCTGAAGAGCGGCCGCGCCGACCTTCGTGCGGCAGGACACTGCGGCGGCGCGCGCCTGGTCGAAGGCGCGGTGCTGGCGGTAGTCCCGCTCCAGCAGCTTGCGGTTCGCATCGCTCGCGACGAACTCCTCGTACGGGATGTCGCGGCTGGGGATGCGCTGGAGGACACGGAAGAAGTAGCGCCCCGCGTCGCAAGTGAACTCGGGGCTGATGACGTGGGCGCCTTGCCGTGGCTCCTCGCCCTCGGCGAGATACTGCTTGCCCTCGTCGCCGAAGAGCTGCTCTGCGAGCTTGCCTCCGCGGAGTTGAGGCACCACGTTCTCGGCCTCATCGGCGGCGAAGGGCGCAGTGCGGTGATGCTCGAAGGCGCCGCCGGTGTCGCGCGAGGCGCGGCTTGCCAGCGCCTCGAGGTCTGGGGCTCTGCCCCCTGCGGCCTCGTTGGCGGCCTGCTCGGCGTAGCCGCCGATGATCCGCTGGAGCTCGTGGTCCGCCGCCTCGGCCCGGACCTTCTCCGCTGCCTGCTCGAAGTCCGCCGGGTACCGATCGCGGAATCGCTCGTAGTAGCGGCGGAGGGTGGCCTCATCCAGCGTGCGAGCCAGCACGTCTTTGCGGCCGAGGACGAACTCGATCTGAACCCGCTCCGGCTCCAGGTAGCCCGGCTTCGCGGCCGTGCGCGGAAGGCGCTTGTGCTCGTCGTAGAAGGTCATCAGGTCGGCCTCGGCGACTGGCACGGCGCCGGTGAAGGCTCGCGTCGGCACAGCGAAATAGGCGGCCACGGCCTTGGTATGGTCGCGGTAGTAGCGGTCACGGAGGGTGGCCTCAGGCAGGATCACGGCGGTACGGGCCACGAGCTCGCCGAGCATGTGGATGGCGAGGCGCTCGCGCAGCGCCTGCTCGAGGTCGGCCTGGATGATGCCCATCTCGGCGAGCAGCTCGCTGTAGCTCTTTGTGTTGAGAGTGCCGTAGCCATAGCCGACCCAGCCCTCCTGTTCGGGGTAGAAGGCGCCGTCTGGGCCGAAGCCGCGTGTACGGAGGACGACGCGGAAGACGCAGTAACCGCCGGTGATGGGCAGGGGCTCGCTGAGCTGGCCAATGGGCTCGTAGAAGACGCGTCGAGTGATGTTCGCCGCGTCGCGGATTGCGTCGAGCTCGCGGCGTGCGCCGCGTGGGGTGAAGGGCTCGGTCTTGCCGAAGGTCAGGTTGTGCTCGGTGGCCGCGCGCTTGAGCGCGCCCTGGAGTGGCCCGCCGACGACGGCGTCCACCTCGGCCTTCACCTTCTGGATGGCCCGGCGGGCGCGGGCCCTGGCCTCTGCCTGCCGCTTGGCGGGTGCGAGGTCATCGAGCTCGTCCTCGAACTCGCGGGTCTCGGCGATGGCGTACTGGACCTCGACGCGGCGAGGGAAGCTGGTGTTGCGGATTTCGTCGTGGACCTGGGCGTCGCTGATGTGGATGCCCGCCTCGCGAGCCAGGTAGTACTGTGCCAGTTGGAAGCCGCCCTCGTCGAAGGTCCGTATCTCGCGGCCGAAGACCGTGGCCCAGCGCCGCATCAGGCCGTGGATCTCGCCGTAGGTGATCGCCTCTCCGGCGATGACGCCCCATGTCTCGCTCTCGGCGTGGTCGCCGACATAGCGCACCTGGCGCCGGCACGCGCGGGTCCCGCCCGTCGCCCACAGGATGATCAGGATGACCCCGAGTGTCGCCAGGATCGACTTCTGCGCCCTGTCGCCGATGCGGAAGGGGGAGAACTTTATTCGCTTGCGCCGACGCGCCATCCACGGCTCTCCTGAGCAGGGCGAGCACGCCATGGTGACGCGCCCTTGGGGAGAATCCCAGAATTGACAGAAGTATACCAGATGGCGCGCCCGCTTTCAACCGCGATGCCGGACGGGCAACCTCCGCAGGGATCGAGGCTTGCGGCAACGCCGATGCCCCTACGCCTCGCCCGCGTGCCACCGGCGCGCCAGGCGTGCCGCGCCCACTGCGCCATCGACCTCGGGCCGCGTGCACGCCGTGTCAGGGGCGACCCGCGCACGCAGAGCCTCACGAAGCTCCCCCTGGCTCAGCAGGACCCCGCCGCCCAGTACCACTCGCGGCACCCCGCCCCCAGGCCACAGCCGCTTCGCCACTGCCGCGACCCCGCGCGCCAGGGCCGCCGCCGCGTTCCCCACGATGCCCTGCGCCACGGCATCACCCTCCGCCGCCGCCGCGAAGACGGCGGGCGCCAGCGCCGCCACCCGGTCCTTGGCGAAGGGGCTCAGCCACGGCAGCAGATCGTCCAGCTCCTCGACGCCGGCCAGCGCGCAGATGCGGCGTGCCAGGTCCGTCTGCTCGCCGCGGCCGTCCAGTGCTCGTGCCGCGGCACGCAGCGCCTGGTGCCCGATGTCGAACCCGCTGCCCTCATCGCCGAGCAGGGGCCCGCGGCCGAGCACGGTATGCTCCGCCCCGTCCGCCCGGCGCCCGTAGACCAGCGAGCCCGTGCCGCAGATTGCGAGGATCCCCGTCCCCTCCGCGCTCCCCGCCGCCAGGCCCGCCGCCGCGTCGTGGGTCAGCAGCAGCGGGCACCCGACCCCGATGTCGGCGACGAGGCGCTGCCACGCCTCGCGATCCGCCTGGCGCCGGAGGCCGGCAAGGCAGAAAGCCGCGGCACGAACGTGCTGCCA
>CAZDNN010000221.1:0-9799 GCA_964506385.1 uncultured Planctomycetota bacterium | reverse complement strand
CCTTCGCTCGTCTCGATGGTGTCGGACTCGAACATGGCAGGCCTCCTTTCGCCCCGTTGCGCCGCCAGGCAGGTGGCGGACACCAGAATCAGAACGGACGCCGCCGCGATGCGCGACGTGCTCACCCGTTTCCTCCTGTGCTCGTGCCTCTGCCTGGGCTGTTCCACCCGGCCGTCCTCGATCTTCGCTGCGCTCGGCGCGCATGTCAAGCGCCATGGCCTTGCAAGATGGGGCGGTTGCGGTATAATCGGGACGCGGCGAATCCCCGATGGAGCGGAGGAGGCGGTGGCCAAGGTCGGGCTGTTTGGCGGGTCCTTCGACCCCATTCACTGCGGGCATCTGGTGGTGGCCGAGCAGGCCCGCGAGCGGCTCGCGCTGGACCGCGTGGTGTTCGTGCCTGGCAGGCGGCCTCCGCACAAGCTCGGCAAGCGGCTGGCGCCCGCCGAGCACCGCCTGCGGATGGTCGAGCTGGCCGTCGAGGGACGCGCCGGCTTCGCGGTCTCCGACGTCGAGCTTCGCCGCGAGGGCCCGTCGTACAGCCTCGTGACCGTCCAGCAGCTCCAGGCCGCCCACCCCGGCTGGGAGATGTACTTCCTGATCGGGGCGGACACGCTGCCGGAGCTGCCGACGTGGTACCACATCGCCGAGCTGGCGAGGGTCTGCCAGTTCGCGGTTTTCGCCCGCCCCGGCGAGTCGCTCGACGACATGGCGCCGCTGCGGGGTACGCTGAGCGACGCGCAGATCGCGGCGATCCGCGAGCACTGCTTCGAGATCCCGCTGATGGGCATCTCGTCCACCGACGTGCGGCGGCGGGTCGGCGAGGGCCGCTCGATCTGCTACCTGGTGCCCGAGCCGGTGCGGCTCTACATCCTCGAGCATGGGCTGTATCGCTGATGCAGACGGCCGTCCATTTTGGTGCGGGAAACATCGGGCGCGGCTTCCTGGGCCAGCTCTATCACCAGAGCGGCTACCACACCGTGTTCGTGGACGTGGATGCCCGCGTCGTGGAGGCGCTGAACGCCGCGGGCCGCTACGACATCCAGATCGTCGGCGACGGGGAGTGCCGCACGAACCCTGTCCGCAACGTGAGCGCCCTCCGCGGGGAGGACGTCGAGGCGGTGGCCGAGGCGGTGGCTGGCTGCCAGATCGCGAGCTGTGCCGTCGGCGTGCGCGCCCTGTCCCACATCGCCGCGCCCCTGTCCGCAGGGATCGTGCGGCGGGCCGAGGGCTCGGGCGAGCCGCTGAACGTCGTGGTGTGCGAGAACCTGCTCGACGCGGCCGAGACCCTGCGCGACCGAGTGCTCGAGGCCACTGACGAGAGGCACCGGGCCTTCGTCCGCGAGCGGGTCGGCTTCGTGGCGACCGTGGTGAGCCGCATGGTGCCCATCGTGCCGGACGAGGTCCGCGCGCGGCACCCGCTCTACGTCGCCGTCGAGGCCTACGCCACCCTGCCAGTGGACGAGACGGCCTTCGTGGGCGGCGTGCCGGCCGTCGAGGGTTTCCTGCCCGTGCCCAACATCGGGGCGCACGAGGAGCGGAAGCTCTTCTGCCACAACTGCGGCCACGCGCTCTGCGCCTATCCCGGCTACCAGAAGGGCCTGGAGCTGATCGCCGACGCCGTGACCGATCCCGACGTGCGCCGGCTCGTCACCGCCGGCCTCGCGGAGACGGGCGAGGCGCTGATCGCGAAACACGGCTTCGACCGCAAGGAGCACGAGGCCCACGTGGAGGACCTGCTGCGGCGGTTCGCCAACCGCGCGCTGGGCGACACGGTGTTCCGCGTCGGGCGCGACCCGATCCGCAAGCTCGGGCGCCACGACCGCCTGGTCGGCGCGGCCGACCTGTGCCTGAGCCAGGGCGTCGAGCCGGTCCGCGTGCTCGAGGGCATCCGTGCGGCCCTGGCCTTCGACCACCCCGACGACCCCGAGGCCGCGCGGCTCCAGGCCATGCTGAGCGAGGGAGGGCCAGACGCCGTGCTGCGCGAGGTCTGCGGCCTGACGCCCGACGAGCCGCTGTACGACCGAATCCGAGAGGTGATGCCATGACCCGCCTGGTGGGAGCGCTGTGTGTGCTGCTGGCGGCAGCGGCGCTGGCCGACACGACGGAGGCCCGCGCGCGACGGGAGCTCGAGCGCGCGCGGAGCGCTCGGTGGAAGCGCCAGACCGTCGAGGAGCGCTGGGCCGTCCGCACGATGCGGGAGATCGAGGCCGAGCACACCCGCCTCGCCCGCCGCGAGGCCATCGTCGTGGACGACTACCGCACCGAGGCCTCCCTCATCTACCTCGACCGCGAACGGGCAGCCAACCGCGACCCCTTCGAGCTTCAGCGCGAGCGCGACCGCCGCCTCGCCGCCGAGCGCTACCGTCTGCTCGGCCTCCGCTACTACACCGCCTCCGACTTCCGCATGGGCAGCGAGACCCAGCGCATGGCGGCCCGGCGCGGCTTTGGCGGCACCTACAGCGAAGGCATCCGACGCGCCGAGGGCTGGTCCATCGACCGCGCCATCGATCTCGTCTGGCGCGAGCAGCAGCGCCGCCAGGCCATCGTTCGCCGCGTCCTCGCCCTTGCGGACAAGATGGAGCAGGAGGCCCAGGCACGCAAGCCCCAGCCCCCGAGGAAACCCGCCTGGCGCCGCTTCGCCGATTTCATGCTCCGGCCCTTCCGCAGGGAGGAGTGACCCCTTCGGGGGTGAGGAGAGAGCCCAGGGGCCAAGAGGTACGCCAACGATGAGCCAGCGTCACTGCATCAACCACAAGGACACGCCTGCCATCGGCCAGTGCCACCAATGCCATAAGCCGATCTGCGAGGCGTGCCGCTACGACGAGGCGCCCGAGGGCCTCTTCTGTAGCAGCACCTGCTACGACCATTATCTCGCCTACCACAGCCGCAGGCAGCCCGTGGTGAGGGGCTCGCGGCTGAAGAGCATGGCCATCGGCTGCGCGATCGTGCTCGCCGCCGCCATCGGGCTCGCGGGGGTCGCCCAGTTCGTCCTCGGCATTCCCGTGTTGCAGTGGGTCCGCCGCCTCATCCCCTGACCCGGCCCGCCGTCGTCACTTCCTTCCGCCGATCAGCGTGACCCATAGTGCCCCCACGGACTTGACGGTGTGGGGGGCCTGGACGATGCCCACGCCGAAGTGAGTGTGGCGGGGGCTCTGCGCCACTTCGCAGGCGATGACCTCCGCGGGATTGGTGGTGAGGAAGGCGGCGGACTGGCGGATGGGTGGATGGCTGGATGGGTGGCGAGGAGGACGAGCGTGTCCGCCGGCCCGCCCGTGAGCTCAGCCTCTCCTGCCTCGCCCTCTGAGAAAAAGACAGCGTGCAAAAAGGCGTGCCAATTGTCTGCGGCGGCGGGCCCACACTTCGCTGAAGAGTTACCATTCATCCAGCCTTCCCTCACTTCTTCTGTCCGCAGATGAGTGTCACCCAGAGGGCGCCCTTGGTCTTGCCGCGGACGTCGCTCTGGACGACGCCGACTCCGACGCGATCGTAGCTGCGGCTGAGCGCGACGTCGCAGTGGATGACCTCAGCGACGTTGTCGGTCAGGAAGAACTGGGCTTCGTGGACCCGCCAGCGGCGCTTGTCCTCGTCGAGCCGGGCCTTGAGCCACTTGGGGTCGTAGTTGCCCTGCATGGCGGCCCGCTCGCTGTGGCGGAGTGCGCGGTCGGTCAGCTCCTCGTCCTCGATCAGGCGGCGGAGGCCCTTCTCGAGCCGTGCCTTGGCGATCCCCTCGACGATCTGCTTGTGGACAGCCTCGATGTCGAATTCCGGCGTCGGCGTGAGGAAGAGCTGTGTGATGACGAGCCAGCCGCGGTCGTTGCGGTGGATGCCGATGCCGAGGTGGGTGAACCTGGCGGCCAGGATGTTCTCGCGGTGCTTGGGGCTGGCCATGAGCATCTGCTGGCCCTTCTCGACGCCAGGGGCCACCGCGATGTTCTCCCCCGCGCCGCGGAAGGCGATCTTCGCCTTCTCAAGGCGATCCTTCGGCTTGCCGGTGCGGGGGGACTCGTGGGCCATGAAGCCGTGGGTCTTCATGTCCAGCGAGTGGGCGCGGGCCACGGCGGCGATGTCGTCGCGCCAGGCCACGGGCGGCACCTTCGCCTTCGCCCTATCGCGGTTCACCAGCTCGAGCATCTGGCGCTCGAGCTTCGCGAACGGCGGCGCCTGTCCCGCCGCCGCGGTGGCGGCGAGGCTCAGGACCAGGACGAGGCATCTCCGGGCTGGGGACATTCGCTCACCTCGCCGCCGGCCGCGCCCTGGTCGCGCGGCTCGTCGAGCCGGAGCGCCAGGACGGCGGTGACCACCGCAAAGACACCGGCGATGGCGAAACAGGGCCAATACACATCCAGCGCGTCGGCCAGCCAGCCGCCGAGGAGCGGCGCCACGATGACCACGGGCGCGATCGCCACCTTCCACATCGCCATGTACCGCGGGCGGTGCTCCCGCGGCGCCATCTCCAACATGTAGTTTAGCCCGCCGAGCTGGACTCCGCAACTGGCGGCGTTGAGCAGCACGGCCAGGCCCACCGCTCCGATCCACTGTGGGGTCACGCCCCACGCAGCCGGCTCGATGACATCCGACCCCAGGAACGGCAGGGCGAGTGCGAGCAGCGGCGCGGCGATGCGCAGCAGGTAGGCCGACCGCAGGACCGCCGCGTTGCCCACCCGGTCCGACACCCGTGCCCAGATGGGCAGGGCGATCATGAACGTCACGCCCGCCGTCAGCAGGAAGACCTGGACGGCGCCCCCCTCCGACCCTGACCCTCCTGCACCGCCGTCCAGGAGCCCGAGCACCTTCAGGCAGTAGACCACGGCAAAGGGCGAAGCGACCATGACCATCGAGCCGGCAAGCTGGCAGGCGATGAGACGGCGGAAAGTCGGGTCGCGGCGGCTGATGGCGACGCCCTCGCGCAGCTTCGCCCAGAGGCCGAGGCCGCTGCGGTCCACGTGCATCGGAGGCTCGGTGACGAAGCAGAAGGCCAGCGCGCCCGAGCCGCTCAGCAGCAGCCCGCAGGCGAACACGGCGGCGTAGCTGTCCGGGAAGGCCAAGGCGGAGCGGCCCTCGTCCAGCAGGTAGCCGACGAGAAAGGCCCCCCCGATCTTCACAACGTTGCCCACGACCCGACGCCTGGCGAAGAAGCTGCCCCGTCGCTGCGCCGGCACCGAGTGGGCCACCAGCTCGTAGAAGGGCAGGATGCCGATGGCGATCCCCACCCGATAGACGACCAGCGCCGCCACCACCGCACCGCCCAGCACCCACGGCGACGCATCCCGCAGCAGCAACACCACCCCCACGAGCCCGACGAGCGCGACCACGCGGACCACCGCCGAGACCACGTAGAAGCGCTTCTTGTGCGCCGCGCGCTCGACCATCGGCGCGAAGGGCAGGGGCAGGAGCAGCATCGTGCCGAAGGTCAGCGCCGACACCAGCCCGACCATCACCGGCGACGCGCCGAGTCTCAGCAGGAACACGGCGACCACGGCCTGGACATTGAGAAAGGCGAACCCGCCCATCACCAGGGCGCCGTTCGCCACCCCCAGCCAGTAGTTGCGCGGGATGTACTGCTCGTCGGGCTGCTCGTCCATAGAGAGCACATTTTAGCCGGCGCGGATCGGGGAAGCAAAGGCGGCCGCGCGACCACTCCTTGACAGCTCTCCCCCTATGGGGTATCGTTGCCCGAGATGGAGGGAGGGTGGGGCTGGAGAGGCCATGGGCTCGTTCCTGCGCCGCTTGCGCTCGGCGTTGGGCGGCGAGGGGCTGGCGCCGCCGGAGGAGGGGGACCGGGTGGCGATCCGGCCCATGCGCCACAGGGATCTGGACGCTGTGGCCGCCATCGAGGCCGCGTCGTTCGGGAGCCCGTGGCGGCGCACGTCCTACGCCCGTGCCCTGAGCACGTCGGCGCGGCAGTTCGTCGTCGCCGAGCGGGGCGGCGAGGTGGTCGGCTACGCGGGCTTCTGGGTCGAGTGCAACAAGGCCCACATCGCCAAGATCGCGGTGCATCCCGACCACCGCCGCCGCGGGGTCGCGCAGGCCCTGCTCGAGCACCTGCTCGACGCCATCCGCCGCATGGGCATCGGCTACGTCTACCTGGAGGTGCGCCGCAGCAACATGGCGGCGCAGAAGCTCTACCAGCGGCTCGGCTTCCGCTTCGAGCGCGTCCAGCCCCGCGCCTATCCCAACGACGGCGAGGACGCCCTGGTCCTCATGCGCGACGATCTGCTCGACCCCGCGGCCGCTGCCCGGCCCGCAGCTACGGAGGATTGATGGAACGCACGCTCGTCCTGATCAAGCCCGACGCCGTCCAGCGCCGGCTGGTGGGGCGCATCGTCGCCCGCTTCGAGGCCAAGGGGCTCAAGGTCGTGGCCCTGAAGATGATGCAGATCACCGAGGAGCTGGCCCGCACCCACTACGCGCCCCACGAGGGCAAGCCCTTCTACGAGCCTCTCATCCGCTTCGTCACCGGCGGCCCCACCGTCGCCCTCGTCCTCGAGGGCAAGCGGGCGATCGAGGTGGTGCGCGGGATGATGGGACCCACCTTCGGCCCCGACGCGCCGCCCGGCACGATCCGCGGCGACTTCGCCGTCAGCAACCGCTTCAACCTCGTCCACGGCTCCGACTCCCCGGAGGCGGCGGCCCACGAGATCGCCCTCTTCTTCGACGAGGCCGACCTCATCGACTGGCTCCCCGGCGACCTCGGGCAGATCTACGACTTCAGCGAAGGAGGCGAGCCCGTATGAGCTTCCCAGTCGTTCGGATGCGGCGCCTCCGCCAGTCCGAGGCCCTGCGGCGCATGGTCCGCGAGACCCGGCTGAGCGTCGATCGGCTCGTTCTTCCGCTCTTCGTGCGGCCCGGGGAGGGCGTGCGCAGGCCCATCGCCTCGATGCCAGGGAACTTCCAGTGCTCGGCCGATGAGCTGGTGGCAGACTGCCGCGAGGCCGCCGCCCTCGGCATCCCCGCCGTCCTGCTCTTCGGCATCCCGTCGAGCAAGGACGCCGTGGGCACCGAGGGCTACGCCCCCGGCGGCATCGTCCAGCAGGCGGTCCGCGCCGTCAAGGACGCAGTGCCCGACCTCGTGGTCGTCACCGACGTGTGCCTGTGCGAGTACACCGACCACGGCCACTGCGGGGTGATCCAGGACGGGGAGGTGGACAACGACGCGACCCTCGAGCTGCTGGCCCGCATGGCCCTCAGCCACGTCGAGGCGGGCGCCGACATGGTGGCCCCGAGCGACATGATGGACGGGCGGGTCGGCGCCATCCGCGCGGCGCTCGACGACGAGGGCTTCGAGAGCGTGCCGATCATGGCCTATTCTGCGAAATACGCCTCGAGCTTCTACGGCCCCTTCCGCGACGCGGCCGAGAGTCCCCCGCAGTTCGGCGACCGCCGCGGCTACCAGATGGACCCCGCCAACGGCGACGAGGCGCTCCGCGAGGTGGCGCTCGACATCGACGAGGGCGCCGACATCGTGATGGTCAAGCCGGCGCTGGCCTACCTCGACGTGATCTGGCGGGTGAAGGAGGCCTTCGGGATGCCGGTGGCGGCCTACAACGTCAGCGGCGAGTTCTCGATGGTCAAGGCCGCGGCGGAGAAGGGCTGGCTGGACGAGCGCACGGTTGCCCTCGAGATCCTGACCTCGATCCGGCGAGCCGGCGCCGACATCCTCATTACCTACCACGCCCGCGACGTCGCACGATGGCTCAGCGAGTAGGGCGTTTCTCGCAGTCCGAAGACGGAGCACCGACATGGTCAGCCGCAAAGTCGGGATTCCTCAAGACGAGCTCGAAGCGTTCTGCCGCCGCAACCGGATCCGCAAGCTCTCCCTCTTCGGCTCGGCGCTCGGCGAGGACTTCGGCGAGGACAGCGACCTCGACGTGCTCGTCGAGTTCGAGCCCGAGGCCCGGGTGTCGCTGCTGGACATCGTGCGGATGGAGCGCGAGCTGTCGGCCCTCGTGAAGCGGGCCGTGGATTTGCTCACCCCTGAGGACCTTAGCCCCTACATACGCGAGCGGGTCCTCGCGGCGGCGGAGGTCCAGTATGCCGGCGGCTGATCAGCTCTATGTCCGGCACATGTGCGATGCTGCGAGGCAGCTTGCCGTGTACGTTGAGGGGCACACCCGTTGTGATCTGGACCACCTACCCCTGCTGCGGGACGGGATCATCCGGCAGTTGGGCATCATCGGCGAAGCCGCCTCGCATCTCTCCCGCCAGTTCCGCGAGCGCTACCCCGGCATCCCGTGGTCCGATGTCGTCGGCATGCGGCAACGACTCATCCACGGCTACTTCAATGTTAACCTCGATCTGGTCTGGGAAACGGCCGTTCGCGATGCGCCTGAGCTCCTCCGCCTTCTCTCTCCGCTTCTGCCGCAAGGCGATGCCGACGATGGGTGACGCGATTCGCATCAAGCCACACCACTTCATCGACATCCTCCGCGACGTGGGCGCGGGGCGGACGGACTACCAACCCCATCCCTACGGCCATGCGGTGCACAGCGTGGCCGAGCGGGTGCTGCGCGAGCGCGACGTGATGCTGGAGATGGAGCTGGGCGCCGACGACATCTGCGAGCCGTGCATTCACAACGTCGAGGGGCTGTGCGAAGACACCATCGACACGTCCTTCCGTCCCGACGCGCCGACGTCGAAGCGCGAGTACAACCTGCTGATCGACCAGCGCTGGTTTGCCCGCCTCGGCCTCGCCCAGGGCGATCGTCTGACGGCCCGCGACTTCTGCCAGCGCTTGGCCGAGCGGATGGGCGACCTCACCGACATCTATCGCGAGAACCCGCCCGAGCGCGTCGCCGCGCGGGCGGAGGCTGTCCGCGCCGGCGTCGCCCTGTTCCTTCAGGGCGAGACGCGGTAGATCCCGTCACAGGGCTATGTCCGCTCAGGCTTTCGGCGGCAGGTGCGCGCCCGTGACGCGCGGGGGGAGGGAGGGGTGGTAGATGCGGTCGTCGGGCACGGCGAGGCGCTCGAAGATGTCCTCGACGAGGCGGGTGGTGCCGAGTTGCGCGATGTCGTGGGCGTCGGAGCACATGGAGAGGGTCGCGCCCTCGTCGAGCAGCAGGGCGACGTAGTCGGCATAGCTGGCGCGAAGGGATTCGGGGTAGTAGTCGGGCAGGAGGCAGGCCGTGGCGTTGATCTCGATCGCCACGCCGTTGTCCGCCGCGGCCTGGACGAGGTCGCGGGTCATCTCCCGCGGCACGACGTCCATGGAGGTGAACCACGAGGCGAGCGACTGCTCGTACTCGCGGCGGGGGAACCACCAGGGGTGGACCACGACGTCCACGAGCGAGCTCGAGGCGACCTTGACGAGCAGGTCGGTCTGCCGGGCGAGGACGGCCTGGGGCGTGCGGGCGTCGGGGTCGAGCCATGTGCCGTGGACGCCGGCGACGGCGAGCTCGAAGCCCATCTCGCGGGCCACGTCGTTGCCGTAGGGCAGGCGGGCGTTGAGGTCCAGGATGTTGAGCTCGCAGCCGAAGTAGACCTCGATGGGGGTGTCGATGCGGACCAGCTCGTCGCGGATCTTCTGGTGGTCGGGCAGGCGGTCGAGGGTGTTCAGGTGGTCGGTGATGGCGATGGACGTCAGGCCGAGCTCCTCGGCCCTCCGGACGATCGCCTCGACCTGCATGGTGGCGTTGCCGCAGCCCAGGTAGTGGGTGTGGATGTGGTAGTCGCGTCCCCAGCGCATGGAGCATTCCTCTCGGTGTCAGGCTTCCTCGGAATCGTCCTCGTGCTCGACTCGCCCGTTGAAAGGGGGCGTGCGGCGGCGCGGCAGGCGGCTCGGCAGGAGCCTCGCCCTCCCTAG
>CAZDNN010000220.1:0-9803 GCA_964506385.1 uncultured Planctomycetota bacterium | reverse complement strand
TACCGTCCTCCCAACCGCTGAAATGCACTTCGCCAATCCACTTGGCCGCAAAGAGCGTGTAGGGAATTTCACCGCTGGGCGGGAGGCCGCCGAACTCAAACCAGCCTTCAGGGCCGGTCACGGCATCACGCACAGGCGGGCCGTCCGGCTCGCCGTGCCACAGCTTCACCACTGCACCGGGGACCGGGATGAACTCATCCGGGTGTTCCGGGTCGGGACGGAGCACTCTGCCAAACAGAACGCTGTTTGGCGGCGCCACGGGGAAGATGTGGATGTCCACCCTCTTCTCCTCGCCGCCCATGAGATGAAGGTCTTCAACCCCACGGAACAGCTCGCCTTCTATCTCCCTTTCGGCAACTACGATGTACGGCAGGTCTCCGCTGGGAGGAACCTCCCAGAAGTGGTAGCCGCCTCTCTCCCCGCTCCAGGTTTCTCTAACCGGCGGGTTGTCCTCCCCTGGGGGGCCGTGGAAGAGCAGCAGGTGGCAGCCCTCGTCGGGCGGCGCCGGTAGCTCGGCCAGCGGCCGGCGGCTCTCCGCCGTGTGCCGGCAGTACGCCGCGCCGGTCACAGTGACCTCGGGATGATGGGGCATGGGGAGGGTCTGGAAGGACTCGCTGGTGAAGAGGTGGACGTGGCCGCCCCACTTCGGCCCGCCCCCCCGGCTGTGGTAGAGGGCGCTGCGGGGGTTGTAGCCGCTCGAGGGCTCGTAGGCGTCGTGATTCCCCGGCGCGATGAAGACGGGCGTGGGGCCCATCAGGTTGACCATGGCGATGAGGAAGTTGAGGTCGTCGATCGTCGGCTCGGAGCTGTCGAACAGGTCGCCGGGCATCAGGACCATGTCGGGCCGCGCCTCGCGGACGTGCTGGGCGAAGCGCTCGAGGCAGGCCCTGTGCTCGTGGCGCCGCTGCTCCGCCTTCCGCGCAGGGAGGGCCAGCCGCCCCCCCGACGTGCTCGCGCCGAGATGCAGGTCGGAGAACTGAGCGAGGATCAAACGGCGCATTTCCGGGTCACTTCACTCCTGGGCTGCCACGCACGCCTCGGCCTCGCGAAGCAGCGACTCGGTGACGGGGAGTGCCCACTCCCCCCCAACGCACAGGAAGCATAATACCACGTCCTTCACTGGCTTGCAAAGCAGCCTGTCCGCCGCGAGGGCGTACGCCAGCATCTGCGGGCGGTAGACGGCGGCGCGGCGCGCCAGCTCGCCGTCGTCGGCCACCGAATCGGTCTTGAAATCCACCACCACCGCCCCGTCGGCCTCCACGATCACCAGGTCCATCGCCCCGCTGAGCACCGCCCCGCCGACCTCCAGAGCGAAGGGCACCTCGTGGTAGCAGGCCTCCGCCGCCTGCGCACGCCTCATCACCTCCGAATCGAGACCCGCACGCACCAGGCGCAGCGCCGTATCCCTCGCCGTGTCCGACAGATACGCCTTCCTCGCCTCCGCCGCCACCAGCGCTTCGGGGTCCGCAGCGATGCCCTGGCCGAGCTGCTCGAGGCAGCGGTGGACCACCGAGCCTACCAGCCGCCCTTCGCCTGAGGCCACCGTCGCCTCGGGCTCCTCGGGCGTCGCGAGCACCTCGTGGCCCAGACGCGAGGGCGTGCGCCACGCGATGCCCTCCCCTGCCCCAGCCACCGCCTCGGCCACGCCGGCGGACCAGCGCTCCCGCGCGCGCAGGCGCGACGCGGCGGCCCTCCCCAGCTCGCCCTCGGGCGGCTGCGGCACCCGGAAGGGACGGCCTGGCCTGTCAGCGAGGTCGAGCCCCGCCGTGTCGTAGACGAAGCCCCACTCGGTCTGCTCGCCCCACTTCGGGCTCCCATCGATCAGATGCTCGGGGAGGAACCGCGAGAAGCCGCCCGCCGACCTCCCCCACCCCGGCAGCAGGAACAGCAGATCCCGCGCCCGCGTCGTCGCGACGTAGAAGAGCCGCGCCGCCTCCGCCTCACCCCGCACCGCCTCGTAATCCCCGCCAGGCCAGTTCGCCGTCCGGATCGACTGCCCCTTGCTGCCCAGGTAGAAGGCGAGCTGCCCCTGCTCGCGCGGATGGTCGCGGAGCACGATGAAGCTCGCACCCCGGTTCCCGCCCGACGTCATGTCCGCGACGAAGACCACCGGGAACTCCAGGCCCTTCGAGCGGTGGACGGTGAGGAACTGCACCAGGTCGCCGTCGCCTTCAAGCAGCGGCGACTCCGTCTCGTCGGCCTCCGTCTCGTGGAGCCGGCTGAGCCAGCGGACGAAGCCGCGGAAGCTCACCCGCTCGGCGTCTTCGAGCTGGCGCGCCCGATCGACGATCTTCAGCAGGTTCGCCACCCGCTGCGCCCCGCGCGGCCGCAGGTAGAAAAGCTCGAGCGCCTTCGTCCGCTCGAGCAGCCGCCCCAGCAGCAGGGCCAGCGGCTCGGAGTTCCGCCGCTCGTGGAACTCGCGGAGCAGCGCCATCGCGGCCCCGACCGCCCCAGCGTATCCCTCGGATTGGTAGCTCAGCGGGCCGTGCTCGCACGCCGCGACGAGCAGCTCGTCGTCCGAGATGCCGAAGAGCGGCCCCCGCAGCGCCGAGACCAGCGACAGGCGGTCGTGCGGGTTGTCGATCGCCTTGAGCACCGCCACCAGGCTGTGGATCTCCCCCGCCAGGTAGAAGTGCTTGCCGCCCACGATCCGCAGCGGAATGTCCGCCGCCGCCAGCACGTCCGCATAGACGTCCGAGGCGGTGAACGTCCTGGCCAGCAGCGCCACGTCGCCGTAGCGAACGCCACGCCACGCCCCGGTCCGCTTGTCGAAGACGGGCCACCCCTCGTCCACGATCCGCTGGATCATCGCCGCCGTGCAGCGCGCCTCGGCGCGGCGGTAGTCATCCTGGTAGTGCAGATCCTCGGCCAGCGCCGCAGGCGGATAGAGGAGGACGACGTCGGGCCGGTCCGGCTCGTCGGTGCGATGGGGGTGGAGGGGCACGTAGTCCGGCTGGTAGAGCCCGTCGTCGGGCGGCGCGATGATGCGCTCGAACACGCCGTTGACCACAGCGGCCAGCCGCGGCAGCGGGCGGAAGCTCTGGGACAGGACGAGCTGGCCCCCGCAGCGGCCGAGCGTGGCCTTCGCCCGCTCGTAGATCTCGATGTCGGCGCGGCGGAACCGGTAGATCGACTGCTTCGGGTCCCCGACGATGAACAGCTTGCCGGGCTCAGGTTCCACCGCGTCCCACGTCGCGGCACAGGCGCCCTGGCGCTCGGCGAGGAAGAAGGCGATCTCGACCTGGAGGGGATCCGTGTCCTGGAACTCGTCGATGAGCAGGTAGCGGAAGCGGGCCTTGAAGTGCTCCCGCGCGTCGCGGCTGCCCGCGAGCATGTCCCGCGCCAGCAGGAGCAGGTCATCGAAGTCCAGAACCCCCTCGGCCTCCTTGGCCAGGCGGTATGCCTCGACGTAGCCGGCCACAGCCTCGGCGCAGGCCGCCGCGAGGTCCTGCCCGATGGCCGTCTGCACGGCCTCCAGCCGCGCGCGGAGGTCGTCGTGGATCTCTTTCGAGTCGTCGCGGCTCTCGGAGCGGCTCCAGTGCTTCTTCCCGGGGAAGCGGCCGGGCAGCTTGAGGCGGGCCACCGCCACCTCGGCCTGCGCGTCCGGCAGGCCCTCGGCCAGGACCAGGCTGCGGCGGGCGTTCTCCATCCCGTTGCGGTATGCCTCGCAGGCCTCGGGGGTGCAGTAGGTGTCGAGCTGATCGACGAGGACCGCCAGCTTCGGGCGGGCGTAGGCCACGAACTCGCGGACGCCAGCACCGCCCTCAGGGCGCGGCGGCAGCGCGTCGAGCAGGTCGCGGCACCCCAGCAGCCGCTCCATCAGCCAGTAGAGGCCCTTGCCGGTGTCATCGAGGCCGATGCCGTGTGCCACGGCCCGCAGGAGTGTGGGGCTGCCCGCCGCCAGCTCGCCCTCGAGCCAGGCCTCCCAGACACGCTCGCGGAGCAGCGAGACGGCGAGTGGGTCGGCCACCTGGAACTGGGGGTCCACCCCCGCCTCGACCGGCCGCTCGCGCAGCAGGCTGGCGCAGAAGGAGTGGATGGTGCCGATGGGCGCGTGCCCGAGGTCGTCGAGCGCGTCGCGGTAGCGGGCCTCGGCGTCTGGGTCGGCCGCCGCCGCGAGAGCTTCTTCGAGCTGGTCGCGGAGCCTGATCTTGAGCTCGCCCGCGGCCTTCTCGGTGAAGGTGATGGCGACGATCTCGTCGAGACGCGCCCGACCCTCGCCGACCAGATTCAGCAGGCGATCCACGAGCACCGTCGTCTTCCCCGCGCCCGCGGCGGCCTCGACCGCGAAGCTCGTCCCCAGCTCTGACCGCGCACGCTCACGGTCCACGGCGTCGATCAGCGGCCTGTCCGCAGCCTCTCCGCTCATTCGATCTCCTGCATCGTCCTGTAGTCCCGGAACGCCTCGTCGTCGGTCTTGAACCGCGCGGCGGCCTCGGCCAGGACCCCGCAGACGCCCTTGTAGTCGCAGTGCCGGCACCCGCCAGCCGCCACCCCCGCGAAGAAGCGGCCCGACGCGATCCCCGACGCAATCGTGTCCAGTATGGCCAGCAGCTCGGCTCCCCGCTCGTCGAGCGCATCGCGGGTGAAGGCGATCGTCCTGTAGCCGCCCCGCTCGGTCACATAGCGATAGGCGGCCAGCTCCACGGTCGCCTCGTCGCCCAGCAGCTCCTGCGCCGCCCGCAGGTAGAGCGGGAGCTGGAGCGCCGTCCCCCCGCTGAAGGAATCGGCCTTCAGCGCCTGCGGCACCGAGCCGGTCTTGTAGTCGAGCACCCGCGCCGCGCCGTCCTCGGGGCGGACGTCGATGCGGTCGATCCGGCCGCGCAGCCGCACGGAGCGGCCGTCGCCGAGCGCGAAGAGCACACCCTCGCGGCTCCCGAGGTCGCCCTCGCCGTGGCGCGGCCGCTGGCCGAAGCACACCTCGAGATGCGCCGGCACGTAGCCCGTCCCCTCGGCGGCCTCGTCGAGGACGAACCGGCGGAGCTCCATTTCCAGCCCGGCCCGCTCGACCGCCCACAGCGCCGGCACCCCCGCACGGCCCTCGGCTTCGAGACGCGCGAAGTCCTCCCCAGCCGTCGCCAGCACCTGCTCGTCGTGCTCGCGGCGCAGCGGCAGCCAGCCCTCCTCGCGGGCGCGCCGCAGCGCGTGGTAGAGGATGTCGTGCAGCAGGCTCCCGCGGTCGAGCGCCGACAGGCGGGTCACCGTCTCCGGCTCATCGAGCGGCGCCACCTCGAGCACCCGCTCGAGGAAGTAGCGGAAGGGACATGCGGCGTAGCGCTCGAGCGCCGTCGCAGACACGTCCCAGGGCATGGGGCCGAGCTTGCTGGCGAGCGCGGCCAGGGCGGCCTCGGAGCTCAGCACCCCGTCATACTCGGTGAAGCGCCGCTCGCCCCACCGGCTGGCCTCGGCGCGCAGCGCCGACGCGAAGGTCGGCGCCAGCGCCGTCAGATAGGCGGCCTCGGCGCCGCTGCGCGCCGCCACGGCACCCTGGATGGCCGCCAGATCGTACTCCGCCTCCCGCCACGCATCGGCCGGATCGCCGGGCGCGAAGGCAGGGCCGCCCAGCCGCTCGAAGCCGGCGAATGCCGCCAGGTCCCCGTAGGCACAGCGCTTGCCTGTCACCGCCTCGACGGCGCGCAGCAGGTAGTGCGACGGCACCCGCTCCCGACCCGACGACGGATCGAGCCGAGGGAAGCTCAGCACCACCCGCTCCCGCGCCGCGCCCACCGCCAGGCGGAAGAGCAGTTGCTCCTCTTTCGCCCGCTCCCGCTTCAGCGGCAGGCGCAGCCCGGCCGCGTTCACCAGCCGCCGCTCGCGGTCGGACAGCAGCGGGTCGGTGGGGGCCATGACAGGGAAGCCCTTCTCGACCATCCCCGGCACGAAGACGACGTCGAACGGCAGGCCGCGGCCCTCCATCAGGTCAACGACCACGGGGCCGGCCGAGCCGAAGCTCGTCTCGCGGCAGCGCCGCGCGTCGAGCGCCTCGCGCGCCAGGCGCTCCAGCGTAGCCGCGTCGGCTGGCTCGCCCGTCGCATCCAGGCGCATAAGCTCCGACACCGCCTCCTCCACCTGCATCCGCTCGTCGGAGGGCCGCACGAACCGGCGGTAGACGTCCAGCACGGCGCCGACGACAGCCCCCCACTCGCCGTCGGCTGGCACCGAGCCGAGCGCGCCAAACAGGTCGGCGAGGAATGTCTCGAACGCTGCGAGCGCGGCGAGCCGGTCCACCGCGCGGCCGTCCCCCCACTCGCGCTCGGCCTCCAGGCGCCGCCGCAGCACACGGAGCTGGCGGGGCCAGGCATCCGCCCCCTTGACGACCCCGGCCTCGATCGACAGCAGATCCCAGTCGGCCGGCGCCGCCTCACGCCCCTCGGGCAGGATGCTCTCGAAAGGGATGTCCGCGTAGGTGATGAAGTCCATCACGTCGGCGCGCGCCAGATCGCCGCCCAGCAGGCGCAGCACCATGAGCAGGCTGCGGCCCGCGCGCGTGGACGAGAGCGGCGGCGGGTCGTGCTGGTAGGCCGCCAGACCACCAGCGGCGCATTCCTCGGCGAACAGCCCTCCATACGTGTCCACCCGATGCAGCAGGACGCCGACCCGCGTAAGCCGCGTCCCCGCCCGCGCCCCATCAAGCGCCGAGCGCAGGACGGCATGGACCTCTCGCACCTCGTCCGGTGCCGAGAGGACCGCCAGCCGCTTGCCCGCGGCGTGCGCCGTACCCGACGCGGGGCCAAAGAGGCCGGCGCGGAGCCTCGCCAGCTCGCCGGGGACCGGCGGCTCCGGCTCCGTCCGCGGCGCGAAGCCCTGCTCGACGAACCAGGCGAACGTCGCCTCGGCGTAGGCAAATGCCTCGGCACCCTCCTGATACGGGAAGAAGGTGACCGCGCCCCTGCCGTCGGCCGCGGCGGCGACCAGGCGGCGTTGGAGCTCATTGAGATCGTAGAAGCCGTAGATGAAGACGGCCGGCACCCGCGCGAGCCAGGCGTTCGTCGGCGCGGCGGACGCGGCGGCTGCGAGGAGGTCGGTGGGCTGGTAGAGCCGCAGGCTGGCCAGCCGGCCCGCGAAGGCGGCCCACAGGGCATGCAGGTCGCGCAGCTTCGGGGCGAGCCAGCGATGGGGCGCGGGCAGTGCGTCGGCGGCGCGGGCGAGATCGTCGGGCTCGTGGCCCGCCTGCTTCAGATCGTCAATGGTGGCGAGCAGCGCGCGCTGGAAGCCGGGAAGATCGGCCAGCGTCGCAAAGTAACCGCCATCCCCTTCGCGGCAGACGGCCGCGGCGAGCACTTCCTCGGCGAACGGCGGCAGCGGCGTCCACCCCTCGGCGGCGAGACCTGGCTCGCCCACCCGCCGGGCGAGGTCGAGCAGGGTGAGGAAGTGAACGTTGATGCAGCCGCCGTGACGTGCCGCCTGCGCCGTCAGGTGGCGGCGAAGCAGGTTCGTCGGCACGAGCACGGCCACTGGGGCCAGCGGCTCGGCGTCGCGCACTTGCGCCAGCTCGCGCCAGAGCGCCCCTTCGAGCGCCTCGAACGCACCTGCGTGCACGAGCTCTCGCCGACGTTCCATGCTGTGACCTGTTCCAGCGCCGTCACCCGGCCCGCCCCATGGAGGCCAGGGCCTCGACCAGCGCTTCGAGCGAGTAGGCCATCTGGTCCACCGCGTCGGGCGCGCGCTCCGCGAGCGCAATGCGCCGGACCGCATCCTCGAGCAGCTCCGGCATCGCCACCTCACCGTCCTGCCGCCGCAGGTGCCTGACGAGCAGTCGGGCGGCGCGCCGGAGGCGGGCAGGCAGCGTCGGCCGCCCCCCCGTGGCACGCTCGAGCGAGGCGTCGAGGAAGATCAGGCGGGACTCGAGATCCAGGCTCGGGTTCTGCGCCTGCTCGGCCCTCGCGAGCATGTCGTCGAGGGTGCGGGACGCCAGGTCGATGCGGGTGCCTGGCTCGCGTGCCGTCTGGCGGGCCTTGATGTAGGCTTGAAGCCGGAGTTGGGCTTTCGGCCCGAGACGGGCATCCCCGCGGAGCGTAGCCGCCACAGCCCTGCACAGCGCGTCGAGCCCCGCTGCAAGGCGCTCGTCCACGGCCGCGCGGCTCAGTCCCGGCGGCTGCCCCGCCTCGATGCCGTCGAGCAGCTTCGCCAGCCGCTGCTCGGCCTCGCCGTCCGGGGGTCCTGGGGCCAGGTGGCTGCTGGCATCGCACGCGGCGCTCACCCGCGCGCCCACGGCCTGCTGCGGCCAGCCGGCGTCGGTCAGCGCCAGCAGGTAGTCGCGGAACACGGGGCGTCTGGGCGTGGGGGGAGGCGCCTGCGTCGCGAGGCGCGGGTCCACCGACGTCGGCGGCTCCGGCTCCTCGGGCGGGACGGGCTGCTCGACTTGCGCCTCCCCCTGCCTGTCGCCAAGGAGGCGCGTCACGCCCAGATAGGCACCGACGCCGGCGAGGAAGACGATGAGGAAGGCCGCTGCGGCGATGGCTGCCCATCTCAGGATGCCCATGGTGCGCTGGTGGCGGAGCGCGGCCATTGCCTCGAAGGCCCGCTCCTGGAGGGCAGCGAAGTCGCCGTGCGGGTCCGCGGCCACCTCGTCGTACAGGCGGAGCGCCTCGGCGATCCGCCCCGCAGCGGCCTGCTGGCCGGCCTGGGCGAGCAGGGCGTCAAGCTCCGCGCGCCGCTGGCGCTTGAGCAGCTCGAGGTGGCCGCCGCACCGCGCGCAGCGCTCGGCGGCGATCGGGTTCACGCCGTCGCACTCCGCGCGATAGCACGGCTCCCGCAGCGCCGCCTGGCAATGGGGGCAGACGTCATCGCCGGCTGGTGCCTGCCCCTGGCACACGGGGCAGGTTACAGTGGGCAACGCAGACGCGGCGATCGTGATGGTGGCCGGTGTCTTCTCAAGCTGCATCGTGGTCAGGAGTACTTCGAGCGCCTCCCTCATCGCGGCAGCCGACTGGAATCGGCGGTCGCGGTCCTCCTCGATGGCCTGCCTGCCGATCTCGGGTCGGGCTCCGGCGCCCAGGCCCTTGGTAAGCTGTTTGCCGATCTGCACCTTATAGTGTGCGTGGTTGATCGAAAGCGCCTGTATATCAGTGTTGCAGGCGATGAACTCCACTCCGCGCATCTCGGATTCTATCATATGGTTGATAGCGTTGCCGCCGGCCCCGCCGATGCCGATGACAGTGATGCGGGCCATCTGCTCCTGGGTGTCCGAAAGTTCAAAAGTAGTCATTGCCCTTCTCCCCCTGTTGGAAGTTGGAGACCTGATCTATGAATAAAAATTCAATATTTACCATAGATCGGTAAGCCACTGTTTCATGCGTTCGAGGATCTTGTTGAAAATAGAGCTGTCATCCCCGTGAAACCTCACTTCGCCGGGACTCTGCTGACTTCCGTACATCACCAGGCCCACACCGGTGGCGAATTTCGGATCATCCACCATGTTGACCAGCCCGGTGATCCCGCTGGGTTTGCCCACTCTTACCGGGAGTTTGGTTAGATCCTCACTGAGTTCCACAATTCCCTTAAGGCCGCTGGTGCCTCCGGCCAGTACGATTCCTGCGGCCATGAGGTCGCTGTATTCCTCGATCTCGCGGAAGGCCAGTCCAAGTATCTCCTCCATCCGCGGCTGGATGATCGAGGCCAGAAGTTGCCGTGAGACCTGGCGTTCGACATGGTTGGCGGCACTGGGCACGCTGATCATCTCCTGGGCATCCACCATGGAAGCCAGGGCACAACCGTATTTTTCTTTGATCTCCCGTGCTTTATGCGCCGGGGTGCGCAGACCGATGGCGATATCATTGGTGAGGTTGTCGCCCGCCAGGCCG
>CAZDNN010000219.1:0-9840 GCA_964506385.1 uncultured Planctomycetota bacterium | reverse complement strand
ACCTGCGCGCAAGATGCGCGCGGGTTGCGCTGGGAGACTCTACCGCAGGCTACGCCCGCAACCAAAGAGGCGAAGACGCGCGCAACGCGCGCTGGGGACCCTATGCCGCCGAGCCGACGCGCTGCGGGCGGGCGATGGCCAGGAACACGATGCCGATGGCGAGAGGCACCAGAAGGCTCGAAAGCGCGACGCGGTATCCGATCCAGTCGGCCACGGCCGCGAACAGGGTGCAGCCGAAGACCGAGAGCTTGACCGTGATGCCGTAGAGGCCGAAGAACTCGCCCACCTTCTCCGGCGGCGCCACCTCCAGAAGCCACTTGCGGCCCGCCGTCCACGTCCCCGCCAGCCCGCTGCTGCCGAGCACCACGATGACCGGCAGGATCACCCACGGGCTGGTCGCCGACGCGGCCACCGCGATGCACGCCAACATGCTCGCCTGCGAGGCCAGCATCATCCGCTTCGGACCCACCCAGTCCGTCAAGAACCCGATCAGGAGGCCGAGGGGGAACGCGCTGACCCCCATCGCGAGCAGCGCGAGCAGCGACAGCTTCTCGGAGAAGCCCGGCCCGCCCTCCAGGTAGCGGCGCGTCCACATGATCAGCGTGTTCACCACGTCCACGCACAGGAAGTTGCCGATGAAGAAGAACAGAACGGGCGGCAGCCGCCACACAGAGCGGATCGTCTGCCACAACTCAGGGAACTGGCGGCCGAGCAGGCCCCAGGTGACCCGCACCCGCTCGACGGGCTGCGGCGGACGCACGAAGAGAAAAAGAGGCAGCGCGCTCACGAAGAACAGAACGCCGGCGAGCACGAAGCCGATCCACATGACCCCGGTCTTGAGCCACACGACGAAGGCGATCGCCATGGCCACGTCGGCGCCCAGATAGCCCAGGCCCACGCCGAACCCCGAGACCAGGCCCTGCCGCCTCGGCGACGCCACCGCGGGGAGCAGCGAGTTGTAGAAGACCAGCGATGCCTGGTACGTGAGGTTCGCCAACCCGAAGAGCACGAGCACCGCGACAATGACGCCAGTGGGCGCGAGGACGCCCTCGCCCTTGTAGTGCGCGTCGTTCGCGACGAGGCCGATCCCCGCCGACGCCGCGCAGCAGGCGATGGTGAACCACCAGAGATAGCGCTTCCCCCGCCCCGTCCTGTCGGCGATGGCACCCGCCACGGGCACCATCAGGCCCGCCAGGACCATCGAGACGGTCTGGGCGAGTCCCGTGTAGAGGTCGCGCCCGGCGAGAGTCGCCATCAAGTTTGGCAGAAAGGCGGTCACGACGATGGCGGAATAGATCGTGTTGGCGAAGTCGTACATCGCCCAGGAGAAGATGGGCAGCGGGCGGTCGAGTGGGGTGGGCTGGTCGTTGGCCATGGCGGGGCGGGCGGCCCTCCCGGCTAATCGAGGCTGACGAAGCCCTCTCGGAAGTCCACGACGAGCCGATGCCCCCGGAGGAAGTCGAGGCCGAGCACGCCGTCCAACTCGGCACTGGGGGGGAGGGTGTGACAGACGACGGGGAAATCCCGCCGCTCCCTGCCGAGGGCCGAGATGCGTTCGATGCAGAGCCGTGGTGCGAACACGGTCCCGCTCGCGGTGGTCAACTGCACGCGCTCGGACACCGCGGCCGGGTCGTAGCCAAGGGAAGCCAGCAGGTGGGTGCTGATGGTGGTCCCGGCCGCGCCCGTGTCGAGTACCAGGCTGATACCCAGGCGGCCCAGCGGACCCCACACGATGGCGGGGGCGAGGATCAGGCCTTGGTCCGGGACGAATGGGAAGCTCAAAGGATGATCACCACGTCATCGGGAACCTTCTTGAAGCAGAGGACGGCGGAACTCGCGGGGCGGAGTTCCATGACCTTCCGATACACCTCGTCCCGCTCCTTGCTGTGACACAGCACCGTGCCGCGTATCACCTCGTTCATGTCGGTGAACTCAGGATCGCCGACGAGGACCCACTCGCCGTCGAAGCGGCTGCGGATCTCCTCAATCGACAGCACTTCATCCATCGGCCTCGCCTCCTTGCCTCATCATTGAGGAGATCAATCCGCGCAACCCAGTCTACCTGGACCGGGCCGCTGCTTCAAGCTGCTTCCCCGACCCTGGCGGCTGTGGCCTGTCAGCGCGGCAGCCGGCCACGGCGGCCGCTGAGCAGGCGGTCGGCGGCGGCGAGGACCATCTCCGGCGTGATGCGGGTCATGCAGCGGTGGTCGGTGGTGCAGGCCTTCTTCTGGCAGGGGCCGCAATCAACGTCCACGCGGACGACGATCTGCCGCTCGAGGTTGACGTCGGTGTAGCGGGGGCTGGTGGAGCCCATGATGCAGACGACGGGCACGTCGAAAGCGACGGCGAAGTGGCGTGCGCCGGTGTCGTTGGTGATGAGGAGCGCGCAGCGGCGGACGAGCGGCTTCAGGGTGTCGAGTGTCAGCTCGCCGGGGGCGGTGAGGATGGGGTCGTGCTCCATGTGCCCGGCGACGGTTTCGAGGATGGGGCGTTCGCTCGGCGAGCCGAAGAGGATGATGCGGTGGTTGGTCCGCTTGGCCAGGGCATCGGCGACGGCGGCGAATCGGTCGGGCATCCAGAGCTTCGACGAGCCGAAGGCGCCGCCGGGGTTGATGCCGATGAGCGCCGTGTCGGCGTCCACGCCGTGTCGGGCGAGGATGGCGTCGCCGCGCTCCTGGCACTCGGGGGTGATGAACAGCTCCTCGCGCTGCGAGAGGTCCTGGCAGCCGAGGTGCTGGCAGAGGGTGAGGTAGTAATCGACCATGTTGGTAGGGAGGAAGCGGCCGTCGTCGTCGAGCGGCGGGGCGACGGGCTCGGTGAGCAGGACCCTGCGCCAGCGTCGGTCGTAGCCGATGCGGCGGCGTGCGCGGCCGAGATAAGCTTCGAGCGCCGTGCGGAACGAGTTGGGCAGGACGACGGCGAGGTCGAATCGCCCGGCGCGCAGCCGGCTGGCGAGGGCGAAGGCCGATGCGATGCCGGTGCCAGGCGTCTCGATGACCTCGTCGAACCAGGGGCAGCCGCTCAGGATGGGGCGGACATAGGGCTTGAGGACGACGGCGAGGTGCGCATCGGGGTAGTTCTCCCGCAGGGCGCGGAAGGCCGGCGTGGCCATCACCACGTCGCCCACCCAGTTCGGCGCCCGGACCACGATGCGCTGCGGCTCAGTGCTCACCCGCTCTGTCCCCAAACAGGCTCCTGCCAGACTCCCTCTCCCCGTGGGACACAGTATGTAGGCCGTGGCGACCTCACACTGGGCGACTCGCCCTTCCGCGGCGGGCTACGCCCGGGGCCGCTCCCTCTCTGGCCCTCGGTGGCCCTGTCGCTGGTGACGCCGGCACCTTGTCGTCTACCATCCAGCCGTCCGGGCCGCCGCCGAAGCCTTCGGCCGGCGTTCTGCGGAGGACCATCTCCACATCAAGCACAAGAAGTGCGGCTGGCAAGCGGCGAAACGCCGCCTTCGCCTTGCGGGGCCGCGGCGGCTCAGTCGGTCCGTGCAGGTTCCACCCGGCCCCCCGTGGGGGAAGAGCGAGACAGGCTGCCTGGGGGGCGGCAGGCGGGCGGCTTCCGCCCAGCCAGCTTGGGGGAGGGGCCGCGGGGTCCCCAGGCAGCCTGTCGGCAGCGGAAGCAGAGGAGACGGCGGATGTTACGACCACCACTTGACGATTGTCCTCATAGCAGGGCCGGGGTGAGGGGGAACGGGAGCAGGCGTCCCCTGGCAGGAACGCTTCCGGATCAGCTCCCTCCCTCGCACAGCATCTTCTCCACCAGCAGGCAGATGGTGTGGCCGGCGGCGGCGTGGCACTCCTGGACGATGGGGGTGTCGCTGCTGGGCGCGGCGATGAGGACGTCGCAGACGCCTGCCATCTGCCCGCCGCCCTCGCCGGTCAGGCCGATGGCCATCATGCCGATGGTCTTAGCCGCCTGAATGGCGCGGAGGACGTTCTTCGAGCTGCCGCTCGTCGAGTAGGCCATCAGCACGTCGCCCTCGGCGCCGAGGCCGCCGACCTGGCGGGCGAAGACGTCCTCGAAGCCATAATCGTTGGCGATAGAGGTGAGCACCGAGGTGTCGGTGGTCAGCGCGACGGCGTGGAAGGCGGGCCGCTCGAGCTTGAAGCGGCCGACCAGCTCGCCCGCGATGTGCTGCGCGTCGGCCGCGCTACCGCCGTTGCCGCACAGCAGGACCTTGCCGCCGCAGCCGAGGCACTCGGCGACGAGCCGCGCCGCCTGGGCGACTGGCTCGGCGGCCTCCTGGGCGAACCGCGCCTTGGCTTCGGCGCTGGCGGCCATGGCGTGACGAGCCGCCGCGACGAGGTCCAGGCCTTCGGGTGTCGGGCTCATCCCTTGCCCTTTCGATGGGAGCGGACGACCTTCTCGACGATGCCGCTGGTCGAGTGGAAGTCGGTGCGGGGCGCCTGCTCGATGCGGCCGCCATACTCCTCGACGATCTCCCAGCCGACCACCTCCGTCTTGTCCCTGTAGTCGCCGCCCTTGACCAGGATGTCGGGCCGCAGCAGGCGCAGGAGCGGCCGCGGCGTGTCCTCGTGGAACACGACGACATAGTCCACGTAGTGAAGGGCAGAGAGGAGCTCGACCCGCTCGGCCTCGCTAAGGATAGGGCGGCTGGGGCCTTTGAGGCGGCGGATGGAGGCGTCGGAGTTGGTCGCCACGATGACGGCGTCGCCGAGGCTCTTGCAGTAGCGCAGCAGGCCGACGTGGTTGGCGTTGAGCAGGTCGAAGCAGCCATTGGTGAAGACCACGGTGCGGCCCTTGCCCTGGAGCTGGCGGACGATGACGGCCAGCTCGTCGCGGCTCCGCAGCTTCGACATCGGCGCGTGCTCGCTGTGCTCGATGCCGGCGACGATCTCGTCGCGCGAGAGGGGCACGACGCCCAGATGGCCCACCTCGAGGCCGCCCGCGACGTTCGCGATCCGTACGGCCTGCTCCATGTCCCCACCGCCGGCGAGGACGAAGCCGAGGACGCTGAGCACCATGTCGCCGGCGCCCGTGACATCGAAGACCTCGCGGGCGCGCGCCGCGATGTGTAGCGGCTTGCAGCCCTTGCGGTAGAGCGAGATGCCGTCGCGGTCGCGCGTGACGATCGACGCTTCGAGATCGAGCCGCCGGAGGAGCCGGCGGGCGATCTTGTCGAGCTGCGCGGGGTCGTCGGGCAGGCCTGCCGCCTCGGCGGCCTCCGTGCGGTTCGGGCAGATGGCCGTGGCCCCCCGGAAGTCCAGCGCGTTCCTGCCACGCGCGGGATCGACGATAACCCGCGTGCGCGACTTCCGGCAGAGCGCCATGAGCGCTGCGAGGAACGTGGGGGTGAGCAGACCCTTGTTGTAGTCGGAGACCAGGACTATGCCGGCCCTGCGGAGCTTGGGCTCGAGGCGGGCGAGCAGCCTCTCGGTCGCGTCGTCGGGCAGGGGAGAGGGGTCCTCGCGGTCCACGCGGAGGATCTGCTGGACGCGGGCGAGGAAGCGGGTCTTGACGGTGGTGGGCCGCTCGGGGAGTGAGAGGACGGCCTGGACGTCAATGTCGTGGGCTCGGAGCAGGCGGCGGACGGCCTGCCCGTCGTCGTCTCTGCCGAGGGCGCTGGCAACGGCCACCCTGGCGCCGAGCGCGGCGAGATTGACGGCCACCGAGCCCGCGCCGCCGGGCCGCAGGTCTTCGGCGGCGACCTTCAGCACCGGGATCGGGGCCTCCGGCGAGATGCGCTCGACGCTGCCCCAAACGTAGCGGTCGAGAATCAGGTCCCCGACCACCAGGATGCGGGGCCGGCCGATGGCGGCGAACATCTTCGCGAGATCGCGGCTCATGAGACCTCCTGGGGCTCGGCGGTCGGTTCCTGAGGGATACCCTGGTCGGCGGCAGGGTCTTCGGGCGCCGTCTCTGCCTGATGCTCTTCGGGCGGGCGTTTCCTCCAGCGCTGATGCAGCCAGAACCACTGTTCGGGGTGACGGAGGATGTACTCCTCGATGCGCCGGGTGAACATGGCCGTGTTGGCCACGACGTCGGCCTTGTGGTCGCCGGTGCGGATGAGCTCGAAGGGCGGGTCGAAGCGGAAGTGGTGGAAGAAGCGCTTCCCGTCGCGCCACCCATAGCCGGGGACCACCGGCACGTCGTGCTTGAGCGCGATGCTGGCGGGGCTGGGCACTGTGGCGGCGAGCTTGCCGAAGAAGGGGACGAAGACGGGGCTCTGGCGGTAGTTCTGGTCGATGAGCATGGCCACCACGCCGCCCTGGCGCAGATGCTCGAGGACGGCGCGGAGCGCCGCGCGGCTGCGGTCCACGATCGTCTGGTCCATGCGCTCGCGCAGGCGCCGGGCGTTCCTGTCGAGGAGCGGGTTGTCCATGGGCCGCGCGACCGCGAGGACCGAGCCGGCGATGCGGGCCGTGGCGAACCCGCCGAGCTCCCAGTTGCCCATGTGAGCCGTGACGACGATGGCGCCCCGGCCCTTGTCGAGCGCCGCGCGCAGGTGCTCCTCGCCCCCGAGGCGCGTGAACTCCGACAGGTCGCGCCGCCGGAGGATGTGGGGGATGATGAGGCCCTCGATGAACGTTGCGCCGAGGTTCTTGTAGACCCTGCGGACGAAGGCGCGGGCCTCGTCGGGGCCAAGGCCGAGCGAGCGCGCGACGTTCGCCTCGGCCACTGTGCGGTGCCGCTTGTCCCAGAGACGGATGTAGAGGCCCAGCGCGCGCCCCAGGGCAAGCGCCATGCGGATGGGCATCGCCGCGAAGGTGTACTCGAGCGCGCGGACCGTCGCGTACTCGGCGACGTTGCGGAACCAGCTTCGGCGCTTCCTGGACATGGGGCTCGTCTCTGGGCTCGCTCAGGCCGCGAGCACTTGCTCGAGGGCCTCGGTCAGCAGCTCCTCGCCCTGGGTGAAGGTCAGCTCGATGGCCAGCACATAGGGCGGCGGCCCGTCGTCGGGGAAGCTGCGGATCTTCACCGCGTCCTTCTCCGTCGTCACGATCACCTGGGCGCCCGCCTCGCGGGCGGCGCCGGCGATGGCCGCGAGGTCCGCCTCGTCGTACCAGTGGTGGTCGCGGAATGTCTGATGGTGCGCCACGTCGGCGCCGAGCGCGGCGAGGGTGCGGGAGAAGGCGTCGGGATTGCCCAGGGCGCTGAAGGCGTAGACCTTCTGGCCCTTCACCCAGCCGAGGGGCCGGCTCTCCTCGGTGCCGTGGTGATAGAAGCGCACGGGGCGGTGGGCCGACTCGACGATGGGGCGATAGCCGCACACGTCGTGCACGCGGCGCTGGATGGCGCGCAGCGCCTCCTTGTCGGCCAGGTCGCAGCGGGTGAGCACCACGATGTCGGCGCGGCGCAGGCTGCTCACCGGCTCGCGGAGCAGGCCGCGGGGCAGGACGCAGCCGTAGCCCCAGGGCTCCAGGCTGTCGATGAGCACGATATCGAGGTCGCGGGCGACCCGCAGGTGCTGGAATCCGTCGTCGAGGAGCAGGCACTGGGCCTCGTGCTCCGCGATGGCCTTCAAACCGCTGGCGTAGCGGTCCGGGCCGACGAGGTGGGGGACCTTGGGCAGGTGGCGGCGGAAGAGCAGGGTCTCGTCGCTCTCGTGTCCCTCGGGCCCCGTGGGTCCGTAGCCGCGGCTGAGGATGGCGGTGGGGATGCTGCGATGGCGCAGCCACCGCGCGAGCCAGATGACCAGCGGCGTCTTGCCCGTGCCGCCCGTCGTCAGGTTCCCGACGCTGATCACAATGGCCTCGAGCTCCCGGCTCAGCAGAAGCCCGTAGTGATAGCACTGGGCGCGAGCCGCCGTGGCCAGTCGGTACGGGACGGACGCCAGCCTCAGGCCGGCGCGGGCCACAAGCCCGCCCAGCCCTCCGCGCGCTCCGCTGATCGTCTCGAGGAAGCGGCTCTGCGCATCCCGCATGGTGGATCCCATCACTCGCCGTATTCTAGCAGGCAGGCCGCCGAAAGGCAAAGGTGGACGGGGCCAGAGAGCATGACTCCCGACAGCCGTAATCCCTCTTCATCGTCCTCGTCGTCGCCGTCCTCGTCGTCGATTCGGCTTCCGGTCACATCTGCCGAGGGCATTGCGTGCCCCCGCCCCACAAGGCTGGCGAGCAACGTCCTCCGGCGAGGGAGGCGTCGGCGCGTCGCACGCTACGCCCCCACGGGGGGCCGAGGGGGAAACCTGCGTGGCTCTGACTGAGCCGGAGGGACGGCAGCCGATGACAGCGGCAATGGCCTGTAGGCGAAGGCGGCCTTGCCGCTGGTAGGCCGAAGGTCACGAGGCCGCAGGGGCCATCACGGGCCTGTGCCGCCGCCGGCCGCCCCGACAAGCCAGTATGGGACGGTGCCGGACCACCGGCGTGGGAAGCCAGCATCGTGCTGGACCTGCCAGCGAAGGGCAGGCCTTACGGGATCGATCCGCCTTCGCGAGGCAACGTAGCCGCTTCGGCGGAGTCGGCTCGCAAAGGCGCTCGATCCCATGAGGGGTGCCCAGCCCGCGTTCTCCTCGGCCTGACATGCGCGCACGATGCGCGCATGTTGCGGGGGAGGACTCTGCCTTGCCAGGCGTGTGGCGTGGTGCGTCAGGAGCGGCGTGGGCTGGCGGGCGGCTCGTCGGCGCAGCGGGCACAGGACTCGGGGTCGAGGTTGAGGACCTGGGCGGCGAGGGAGCCGTAGCGGTAGACGGTGATGCCCTTGCAGCGGAGCCGCCAGGCGAGCTCGTAGATGTCGCGGACGTCGGCGGGGCTGGCGCTGTGGGGCAGGTTGCAGGTCTTGGAGACGGCGTTGTCCGTGTGCTTCTGGAAGGCGGCCTGCACGCGGACGTGGCACTCGGGGGTGATGTCGAAGGCGGTGGGGAAGAGGCGCTGGACGTCCTCCGGCACGGCGTCCAGCCCCCGGCACGAGCCGCGTCGGGCGATCTCGGCGAACAGGTGGTCGCTGTAGAAGCCGCGCCGGTCGGCTGCCCTGCGGAAGAGCGGGTTCTCCTCCACCAGGGTGGTGCCCTCCATGATCTCGCGGACGTAGGACAGTGCGAAGAGCGGCTCGATGCCGCTCGAGCACCCTGCGATGATGCTGATGCTGCCGGTGGGGGCGATGGTGGTGCAGGTGGCGTTGCGGAGGGCCTCGAAGCCTCGCGCCGGCCAGGCGCTGCGGCCGAGGTTGGGGAACGAGCCGCGCTGCTCGCCGAGCGCGGCCGACGCCTGGTGGGCCTCGGCGGCGATGAAGGCCATGAGCCGCTCGGCCACGTCGAGCGCCTCGTCGCTGTCGTAGGGCACGCCGAGCTTGACCAGCGCGTCGGAGAAGCCCATCACGCCAAGGCCGATCTTGCGGTTCGCTCGCGTCCGCTCGCCTATGGCGTCGAGTGGGTAGCGGGAGGCGTCGATCACGTTGTCGAGGAAGCGGACGCCCTTGCGGACGGTGGCGGCGAGCCGCTCCCAGCTCACCTCCCCGTCGTCGACCATGGCCGCGAGGTTCACCGACCCCAGGTTGCAGGCCTCGTAGGGCAGCAGGGGCTGCTCGCCGCAGGGGTTGGTCGCCTCGATGGGCCCGACGTCGGGGATGGGGTTGTGTCGGTTGATCTCGTCGAGGAAGATGAGGCCGGGGTCGCCGCATCGCCAGGCGGAGGTGGTGATGAGGTCGAGGATCTCGCGGGCGTTCTGGGTATCGACGACGCGGCCGGTGCGGGGGTTGACCAGGCCGTAGTTGGCGCCCGCGGCGGCCGCCTCCATGAAGGCGTCGGTCACGGCCACCGAGATATTGAAGTTCTGGAGCCGCGCGCCGCTGAGCTTGGCGGTGATGAACTCGACGATGTCGGGATGATCGACCCGCAGGATGCCCATGTTGGCCCCGCGGCGCATACCGCCCTGC
>CAZDNN010000218.1:0-9842 GCA_964506385.1 uncultured Planctomycetota bacterium | reverse complement strand
GGCTTCCGCCCAGCCAGCTTGGGGGATGACCGGATGCGCATCGGACTGATGGTCTGGGAGATCGGCGAGCTCGGTTTCTACGGGCAATTCGAGTGGGCCGCGGCCAACGGCTTCGAGGCGATTGCCTTCCACACCAACCCCCTGCTCGCACCACGGCGCGGCATCGATCCCGAGACGATGACGCCCCAGGACTGGGCGCGGCTGAAGAGCGCGGTCAAGCCCTTCGCCGAGACCGCCGTCCACGCGCCCTTCGACCACTTCGACCTCAGCCTCATCAGCCCCAACGAGCGCGTCCGCCGCGCCTCCGTCGCCACCCTCGAGCAGTCCCTCCGCGCGGCCACCCGCATCGAGGCCGCCACCGTCACCATCCACCGCACCGCCACGCGCTCCGGCATCCCCGCCGCCGAGCAGCAGAGCCTCCTCGTCGAGTCTCTCCTCGAACTCGACGGCATGGCCTCGGCCCTTGGCGTGCGCGTCGGGCTCGAAGCGACCGAGGACTTCGAGATCTTCGAGCGCGTCCAGTTCGACAGCGTCGGCATCACCATCGACGTCGGCCACCTGAGCTTCCACGACGGCCGCGCCTGGAAGCCCTGGGGCAGCCTCGGCGGCCTCATCCGCCACCTCGGCCCCCGCATCGTCCACGTCCACCTCCACGACTACGACGGCCGGCGCGACCACCTGCCGCTCGGCAAGGGCCGCCTCGACTTCGGCGAGACCGTCGGCGCCCTCCGTGCCGTCGGCTACAAGGGCACCCTCTGCCTCGAGCTCGCCCCCACGGCCACCATCGAGGCCGACTACCGGGCCAGCCGCGACCTGCTGCGGACGCTGACAGGGATGCTCTGAGTGCCAAGGGAGGGCGGGGCTCCCGCCGAGCCGCGAACGGCGGGGGGTCACCGAGCCGCGGCGGCGCACAGCGCGCGGATCTCGTCGAGGCTCAGCGCCCGCCGCCAGATCCGCACGTCGTCGATGAGGCCCTCGAACAGGCAGTTGGGCTTCGGCGAGCCGTGCGCGTCGTCGGTCGCGCCGATATAGAGCGGCGCGGTGCCAAGCGGCGCGCCCGAGGCGGTCTGAGTGAGGACGCCCAGATACATGCCGTCGGCGTCCTTGTGCGCGAAGCCTTTGCCGGCGACGAGCCGCCCGTCGGCGAACAGGCGCACCCGCGGGCCATCGTTCACCAGCGCCACGTGGTGCCACCGGCCGTCGTTAAGCGCCGTGTCTGAGAACCAGGCCATGTCCACCTTGCTGCCGCGCAGGCCGTGGAAGTAGGCGGCACGCCCATCCTCGAGCATCAGCTCCAGGTCCTGCGAGCCCCACCCGCCCGTCGCCACGCCCACCAGCGTCGGGTTCTGCCAAAACACCCCCCGCGCCGCCGCCTTCGCCTGAGTCGTCTTCACCCACAGCGCGATGGTGAAGCGGAGCAGGCCCTGAGTGGCTGCGGCAGGCAGGGCGACGCAGTCGTCGGTGCCGTCGAACGACAGGGCGCCGCCGATCTTCCCCTCCGCGACGGCCGTGGCACCGTGGACCTCGCCGTGGTGACCCTTGCCGCTGGCATCCGAGGCGTCCTTGTCAAACGGGTAGTGCGCGACGAGGCCGTCCTTCAGGTCGATGGCGCCGGCGCGAGCCATTGCCGCAGTGGCCGCGAGCGCCAACGCGACAGGTAACAACATGCTTGTTCGCATCACTGGTCTCCCGGAGAGCCGGGGTTCATCCTATGCGCTGCCCGTCTTCGGGTCAAGCGCCTTGACCGAGCAGTGGAGTCCGCCTAGAATCGGGGCGTACCGCGAAGGAGCAACGGGAGCCGACATGCCCTACGCGATCGTGCAGAAGAGCCTGGAGCCACCCCCCGTGCCGGCGCTGGCGCAGGCCTTCCGGGCGCTGCCGCAGCTCACCGACATTGATGCGGCGACCATGGCGAAGGACGCCTTCGGCATCCTCGTGCAGGGCCTGACGCTGGCCGACGCTGGGCGCCTGCTCCAGGCGATGCACGCCGCGGGCGTCGAGGCCGAGATGGTGGACCACAAGAGCCTGCCGCCGCTGCCGCCGCCGCGGCCCTGCCGCCGCGCCGAGCCGCTGCCCGAGCGCTTCGTCGCCTACGACCACCTCGGCCGACAGCAGGCGTTCGAGTGGCCCCACGTCCTCCTCCTTGCCGCCGGCGGCGTCCGCTGCACCGAGTTCAAGCACGTGGCCAAAGAGAAGATCGTTCCCGGCAGCTATCACGGCCATCGCGGCGGCGAGCCCGTGACGCGGACCGAGCACAAGGACGTGGCGGAGGAGGTCGTCGAGATGACCCTCGAGATCTTCCTCGACGTGGCGCCAGGCCGCATCCACATCGAAGCCAGCCGCTTCCACTTCGGCTACCTCGGCGACCGCCTCCGCGACTCCCGCCCCCACAACTACGCTCTGCTCGTGCAGGACTGCCTGGCCCACGCGCCCGACGGCGCCGTGCTCAACCGCGGCGCCGCGCGGCTCAAGCAGGACCCGCGCAAGCTGATGACCTACCCGAACGAGCACGCCTTCGAAGAGGAGGTCGTCTGGCTCCTCTGGCGCCACTTCGTCGCCCCCCGTCAAGGACGCTGATCCACGGAAGGTGAGCCATGAGACGGAAGGCATGCCAGCCACTGCGATCGCTCGTATGGCTCCTGGCCGTAGTCTTCGCAGGCCGTGCCGCGGCCCACTACCCATTCCCAGCGTCCCCCGGCGAGCGGGACAAGGCGCGGCAGATCCTCGAGGCGATAGCCGCCGGCAACCAGAACGGGGTGAAGGCCCTGGCCGAGCTGCTCGGCGACGAGAACCCGCGGGTGCAGACGGCCGCTCTCGTGGGCCTGCTGCGGCTCTCGCACAAGGAGCTGGACTTCGCGGCGGCGCTCGCGCGCGTCCGGGCCTGGCGTGGGCCGCGGCCACCGTTCCTCCGCGCCGCGCTCAGCGTGGCGGAGGTGGCGCTGAACACCCGGACCCCGCTCATGGCGCGACTCGGCGCGCTCATCGAGCTGACGAAGAGCGAGCGCGGCTTCGAGCGGCGCATGGCCGTCGAGGCGCTGCGCGGGCACCGCACGCACCGCGTGCCTGGCAAGGACGTCGTGCTCAAGGCGCTCGCGGCCCTCGCCAACGACCCGTTCACCGACGCCGACGCCGACTTCGACGGCAAGGCCGTTGGCCGCCTGGCTTTCGACGTCTGGTGGGCACTCCGCTCGCACAACGTGGACCAGGACGAGCGGCCGCCCATGTTGCTCGAGGCGCTGCGGGCCGGCGAGCCATACGCCTCGCAGTGGGGGCACGCCGCGTGCGACGTGCTGGCCAGGCGCGGCCAGGAGGCCGTCCCGCTCCTTCTCCCGCTACTTGGGGGCAAGGACCGGCGGTCGAAGCTCTGGGCCATGCGGGCGCTGGAGGACATTGGGGGGGCCAAGGCCATCGCCGCCCTTCAGGACTCGTGGGTCCGTGACCTCGACGGCGGGGACGAGATGGAGCGGGACGTGGCCCGCCGCAGCCTGCTCCGCCACCCGGACTGGCGGGTGCTGCCTCGCATCGTCCGCGAGGCGGTAAGGGACGACGAGGCCTATGCCGCCTGGAAGGCCGTCCACGACCTGGGCAAGCTGGAGGACGGCGACGCCCTGCCCAGGCTCCGCGAGGCGGCGCAGGACCACCGCGAAATCGTCCGAATGCAGGCCGCCGCCCAGCTCGCCCACCGTGGCCAGGGCGACGGCGAGCTGACAATCCTGACGGGGCTGACGAGCGGGACGGAGATCGTCCGCCTCCTCGCGCGCTGGGGGCTGCCGAAGCTGCCCGACCGCAAGAAGGTCTACGAGCACGTCATCGAGCTGCTCAAAGTCAAGCCCGACGAGGACAAGCTGCCCGAGAAGACGCGCGACTGCCTGCAACGGGTCCGCCTCGACCTGCTCCAGGACATCTATGCCTGGGACCGCGAGCGCCAGGCTCACCTCCCGCTCGTCTACGCCATCAGCGACCTGCTCGAGCATCCCCGCTACGCCGGCTGGGCGGCGAAGATCCTCCGCAAGCTCGGCCACAAGGTCACTTGGCGCGACGGCAGGTACCACGCGAAGATCCGGCGGTAGGGACAGGCCCTGCGTGCATTGACACGGCGGGGGCCCTCGGCTAAGATGGCGGCAGTTGGAGGGGGAGGAGAGCCTGATGGACAGACGGGTGAAGTTCGAGTGCCCCTGCGGGCAGCACCTCGTGGCGCGGGAGAGCATGGCCGGCGAGAGAGTCCACTGCCCGACCTGCCGCAGGGAGCTCGCGATCCCCGATCCCGACCAGGCCGAGGTGATCGACGAGTCCCACTACGAAGAGGTCGAGCGCTACGCCGTCGTGTGCTCGTGCGGCCACCAGATGCTGGTGAAGGCCGAGGCCGCGGGGCACACCATCCACTGCGCGCGCTGCCGCAAGGCCATCCAGCTCCCCCCCATCGAGCAGCTCCGTGGCAGGAAGCGGCCGACTCTCCACATGAAGGGCGAGCCCGACGAGGACGAGCTGACGACCACCGACCTCTTCCTCATCGTGGACGATGAGGAGGGGCCGGGCACCGAGGTCCGGTGACCTGGCCATGGCCTCGGAGCAGGGCACATCGCCCTCCAGCGAGGGATGACGACCCGTGAGTGAGGCCAAGCCTGACAACAGCGTCTGGTCGGTGTTCCGCAACCGCTGGGTCAAGCTCATCCTCGGCATCCTGTGCCTGGCGGCCGTGGGCTGGGTGATCTACACGCTCCAGAACATCCTGGTGCCGTTCGGCCTGGCGATGCTCGCGGCGTACATCTTTGACCCGGTGGTGGTGTACCTGGACAGGAAGCTGAGGTGGAGCCGCACGGCGATCGTGATGGCGATGGTGGCGGCGCTGGCGGTGGTCGTGCTGGGCCTGCTGGCGGTGGGGATCTACTATGCGGTCGTGTCGGTGGACAGGGTGGTGAATCCGGCGACGGAGAAGGTGATCGCCGACTCGGCGAAGCCCGACGGCCTGTGGGGCAGGCTCCGGGCCGAGGCCGAGGCGGTGCCGGAGGAGGTGCGCGAGGAGTTCAACAAGTTCCTCGCCGGCCTCGCGACCATGCTCAAGGAACGCTTCCACGACGTCGCCCGCTCGGTGGTGACGGGGGCCGGCGCCGTGTTCCGCGCCGTGATCGGGTTCCTGCTGAGAATATTGAACTTCGTGCTGTTCTTCGTCGTGACGGCGTATCTGCTGGTGGATCTGCCGCGGATCCGGGACGCGGCGGACGACCTGCTGCCGACCAAGTACCGGGACCAGATCGTGCGGATCCTCCTGGACGTCGATCGCGATGTCCATGCCTTCTTCCGCGGCCAGTTCGTCGTGGCGCTGGCCCTGGGCGTCATCTACTCGATCGGGCTGTTGATCTGCGGGGTGGACTTCGCGATCCTCATCGGCATGGTCGCCGGGCTGGCGAACATCGTGCCGTACCTGGGCTTCTGGGTGGGGATCATCCCTGCCCTGGTCTTCGCGCTGGTGCCGTACACGGGGATACTGAAGCCGGCCGGCGTGGTAGTCGCCTTCTCGGTAGGCCAGGCGATCGAGAGCTTCTATCTGACGCCCAGGATCGTCGGGAAGAACGTCGGGATGAACCCTGTGACGGTGATCCTCGCCATCCTGATCTTCGGCCAGCTCTTCGGCTTCCTCGGCATCATCTTCGCTATCCCGCTGGCTTCGGCGGTCCGGGTGCTCCTCCGCGAGCTGATCCGCTACTACAAGGAGTACCAGAGGGAAGACGCCGAGGCCAGGGAGTAGGTGGCGCTCGACGCGCGTCCTGGACGGGTCAGTTGGTGTCGTAGATTGTGCGGCAGGGCCCGCGGGAGGAGGCGGGGAGTTCCATCTCGCCGAAGTGCTCGGCGCTGATGCGGACCCGGGCGATCATGATCCCGCAGTTCCACGACCAGATGGCCACGCGGTTGCCCGTGAGGGGATTGGGGTCCTGGGCGGTGAGGATGCGTGAGCCGTCGATCCAGTAGTTCAGCGTGTTCCCGCGCTTCTCGGCCTTGATGTAGAACCATCGGCGGTGGATGCCCGAGCTGCGGGGGATGACGAAGGACGACCTGGCGAGGAGCTTGTCGCCGCGCCAGATGCCCGTCAGGGAGTTGTCGCGGGCGCCGAAGGTGAAGCTATAGCCGGAGCGAATGTCCTGCCCGTCGGCGCAGATCGTCACGTTGAAGTCGCGGGCGTACCGGTAGTTCCCCCCGCCGCGCGCGTTCTCCATCTTCGGCCCAACGGCGAACTCGACGGTGACGTCGCCGTCGAAGGCATGCTTGTTCCACAGCGCCGCGAGGCGGCCGTCCTGCGGGACGCCGGAGAAGAAGCTCCAGCGCGGGTCGCATTCCCAGCGATTGGTGACCTTCCAGGTGCCGGCGGCGGTCCGCCAGTCGGAGATGGCCCGGCTGAATGAATAGACCTTGACGTTGTCGGAGAAGACCTGGACGTCGGCGGCAGGGATGCGGAACCCGGTGGTGGCATAGGCGGCGCGGAAGCCTGCGAGCGGCTCGGCGTCCCTGAACGCCAAGACCTGGTCCTCGTTGACTGAGGCGATGACATGGTGGTCGATCCGCTGGAACCGCAGGCGGCGGATGCGCCCCTCCGGTGTCACGGATGCCTGCCCCACCTGCTTCGCGCCCCGCGTCAGCACGGCCTGATACGGCTGGCCGGCGGCCGATGGCCAGGTGAGCACGAAGTTGTAGCCGGAGGCGACCGTGCGAGGGCTCTCCGCTGACAGCACGAGGCGACAGCGACGGGCCTCCCCGCTGGGGGCCAGCTCCTTCCTGATCTCGGCCTCGATGGTGGCGGGGCCGAAGAAGTCGGCGCGGTGCCAGCGGGCCTCGATCGCCCTGTCGGGGAGGGTCTCCTGCGTGACCTCCCAGTCCTGCGCGGCACCCGCCCAGATCTGCATGGTGTGCTCTTTCTCGAACACCTCATTCGCCGTCAGCACGGGCTCTGGGGGGAGGGGGAAGCGCACGTGCACGCCGTCGAAGGCCAGGCCCTCGACCCCGGCGGCGTAGAGCCCCACCTTGCCCCGTCGCAGGCGGGGGACCCAGGCGCTGGTCAGCGGCTGGCCGTTGAGGCGTGCGGTCAGCACGCCGTGCTCGCAGGCCAGGTCGAGGATGTGGCTGGTGGACGCGGGGGCTTGGGGGGCCTGGACCTCCTCGATCGCCACGCGCTCGCCCTCGACGCGGGCCTCGATCCGCGCGGTGCCTGACCCCGGCTTCCAGGCGAAGAACGCGTAGTTCATTTCATCGAGGTAGTGAGCGACGAGGCCGACCTGGCTCTCGGGCGTGAGCTGGTCGGGCAGGCGGAGGGTGGCGCTGGCGGTGTAGTCGCGCCAGCGGCTGCTCCCGGCCACGGCCTTCGCTGGCCCGTCGGCATCCACGAAGCAGAAGTAGCCGCCGTCCTCGGCCCGCTGCTCCCACGAGCCCTTGAGCGGGCGCCAGCGGCGCGCCGCCACCGTGGAGAAGTCGTCCTCGAACCTGCGGACGGTCTGCACGAGCATGTCGTCGAAGTGCGCCGTCGCGGGGCTGGTTGTGGCCGAGTAGAGGCCGATCTGGCCGAAGCACAGGTCGTCGTCGGCGACGTTGAAGACCTCGTGACCGTCGATGAACGTGCGGATGCGGCCACCCACCACCTCGGCGACAAGCTCGTACCACACGCCTCGCTCGTAGCCGCCAGGCTCCTCCGCCAGCACCGTCTCCTGCCCGTGCCAGCGCTTGACCAGTTGGCGGCGGCCCCGGCCATCGCCAGCCTGTTTCTCGGCGTTCCAGCGGAACAGATAGCAGTTGTCCGGGTCGCGGTAGTAGAAGAGGATGCCGACGTCCTCTCTGCCGAAGGACGCGCAGGCGACGCGCAGGCGGTAGTCATCCCAGAACCATTGCCCCCGTACCGAGGCGGCCGGCGGGTCGCTGCCCAAGCGCTGGCCAATGTAGTAGAACGCGTTGCTGGAGAGGCTGGGGTTGCGCAGCTCGGCGATCTTCCACGAGCCCGAAACAGTGGCCCACATCTGCCCTTCGCCCGCCGCCTTCATGAAGTCGTCGCCCAGGTAGATGGGATCGCAGGGCTGCGGCGTGCCGAAGCGGACGGTCGCGGAGCCATCGAGCACCCCTGCGCCCACCTGGCCGCCGTGGAAGGCCTCGTCCTCGGCGCGGGCCGCGACCTGGTCGTTGAGGACGACGGCGATGGAGTCGTGGCGGCGCTTGACCACGGCCTTGTTCTCGGCGTTCAGCACCAGGCCATGGCTTGTCTGTGTGCCGATGCGGGCCTCCAGGCCACTCTCGACCTTCCCGATGCAGGTCCCCTCGCGTGTGAGCTCGACGAAGTAGTAGTTGGCCGGATCCTGCATGTCCAGGAGCAGGCGGACGTTGGGGTCGGGGTGGGCGTTGACCCCGATGATGACGGGCAGGTTGTAGCGGCGTCGGCGGGGCGCCTCGCGGCATTGGTAGCCATAGGGGTCCCACGCCGCCTTCTGGCGGCCGTGCGCCGGCCCCACGATGACGGGGGGCTGCGAGCCGGGCGGCGTTGGGCTCTTGGGGTAGAAGGCCACGACGACACCGCTGGCGACGGCAAGCAAGACGAGGAGGACGAGTAGCTTCTTCATCGGACGGCGGCTCGCGAGCGCGGGTGCGGGCGGGTGCGCGTGGTGGCCTATGAGGATTATAGCACTGGCTGGGTCGGGGAGTCAAGGCGGGCCGTGGCGCCGCAAGTTTTGGCATACCCGTGGTTTGCTTGCAGAAAACGTGCATTTGCGCTTGACAAGCCGAACGCAGGTTGGTACGATCCCTATCATCGTCATGGGGGCGGGTTCGTCGAATCCGCTCCCGGGAGGCAGCCGGGCCACGTGGCGCGCCTGGCGGCCGCGGAATCATAGGGACGAGAACGTCCCGCTCATCCTGAAGGAGGAGCCATCGTGCGCAAGTGGCTAGTGGCCGTCGCGACGGCAGCGTTCCTGGCCGGCAGCATTGTCGGCTGCGAGCCTGCCGAGGAGCCGGCGAAGCAGCCGGAGAAGGGCACCACAGCAGTCAAGCCCGCCGAGACCGGGACCGAGGCGCCTGCCGAGAAGAAGGAAGGCACCGAGGCACCTGCGAAGACCAAGTAGTTGATTTTCTGCTGGGCCCCTTCCGAGTCGCCCGGCATGACGAATCGACGTGCGCGCATGCATTCGCCGTCGATTCCGGAGGTGGAGTGCCCGACGCCGACCCCAGAGGCGTCGGGCATTTCGTCACCCCGCGGCTCCCCCACGGGTTGACCATGTGACCGGGGTGCATGGGATGCGCCCCGCTTCCCGCTGGCCCCGATGTGGCCGGCCCTGCTCGGTAGCCGACAGGACGGGATGGAGCAGCTCGTAGCCCGTCTGGAGAGCGACGAGCGTTTTCGTCGCGTGCTCCAACGCCTCGCTGCCGACCGGGGGGCATCGGTCGGCGGTCTGTGGGGGTCCTCTGTCGCCGTTTTCCTCGCGGCCCTTTCCCGCCACGCTCCCACGTCCATTCTCGTCGTCGTTCCGTCCGTCGAGGACGCCGAGCAGCTTGCCGAGGACGTCCGGCTGTTCGGCGAGTGCGAGCCCGCGCTGTTCCCAGCCCTCGAGAGCTCGCCCACCGACGACGCCTTCCCTGGCCAGCTCCACTCCCAGCGTCTCGGCCTGCTGCGCCGGCTGGCGGCTGGGGGCGAGGCCACGCCTGCTCTGATCCTCGCGCCCGTCCAGGCCGTGATGCAGCCCGTGCCCGACACCGGTGCGCTGGCGGCCGCGACCCTCGAACTGCGCACTGGCGGCCGCCACCGTCTCGAGGCCCTCGCCGAGTGGCTTGTGGACCGCGCGCTCGAGCGAGTCCCCATGGTCGAGGGGGCAGGGCAG
>CAZDNN010000217.1:0-9856 GCA_964506385.1 uncultured Planctomycetota bacterium | reverse complement strand
ACGAGGACGATCCAGAACACCGGGCCACGGTCCCCAAGATCCGGGGCCAGACTCGCGCGGTTCACCAGTTCTCGAATGGCACGCGCTGGGCGCCGCGGCCGGCGAGGACTTCGTGGAGCTGGATGAGGGCGACGAGCAGGTAGCCGACGCCGTCGGCGGCCTCGTAGTAGGGCTTGGCGGGGTGCCCGCGGAGCAGGCCGCGGTAGTAGAGCTTCGCGACCGCTTCGTTGGCCACCTCGCGCGCGAAGTCCAGATGGCGGCCTTCGCCGGTTAGCGCGTGGAGCTGGAGGAGGAAGGAGAGGGTCTGGCCGTAGTGGACGGCGTAGGTGCCGTGGGGCGCCCAGTGCAGCGCGTAGTCGCGGTACCAGGTATCGGCGTTGCAGGCCCTTGGCGGGAAGGCGCGGCGGATGGAGTCGGCCCAGCGCCGCGCGGCCTCGAGCAGGACGGGGTCGCGGGTGACGGCGCAGGCGTGGGCGTACACCTGCGCGGTGGTGATGGGGTGCTCGTAGCCTGCGGCATAGGGCTGCCAGAGGTCGATGTGGCCGCGTGGCTCGTACTGGCCGTAGCCGCCGCGGACCCGCGCCGCGCGGTCGGGCTTCCCGTCGAGGGTCAGGCTGCCCCAGAACTGCCTGGCCTCCGCGTCGTATCCCAGCGTGGCGTAGGCGCGCAGGTAGGCGACGGCGTAGTCGCGAAACCGGCCCTCGCCGGTCATCGCCCAGGCACGCAGCAGGCCGCGGCAGTGGAAGGCGGTGATGGACGTGTCGAAGTGCGAGCCGTCGAAGCGCGACGCCCCGGCGTTCGGGCGGTTCGGGATCAAGCCGGTCTTCGGATGCCTGGCCTTCCAGTAGTAGTCGGCGACGAGGCGGGCGCGGTCGAGCCAGGCCTGCTGCCTGGTCTTGGCGTAGAGGAAGGCGAATGCCTGGAGGATCTCGCCGCCGCTCATCGCGAAGTCGCAGCCGCGCTGGCCGTCTGCGTGGCGGTTGACCTCGCCGGTTTCCTTGTCGCAGACGTGCCACTGCCAGACGGCCTCGATCTCGCGGGTCACGGCCTCGCGGTCGGCCTCCCAGAGCAGCGGCCAGGGGATTTCCTGGATGTGGATCTCGTGGTGGTTGCCTGCGTGGCCCGTCTTCCGGTCGGTGTGGGCGTCGTAGTGGCGGTGCCAGCCCCACCAGAGCAGGCCGCGGTCGTCGGTCAGGTTCGCGAGGTAGTGGCGGAGGGAGTGCGTCAGGAACTCGGCGTAGCGGCGCTCGCCGGTCACGGTGGCGAGGGCGCGGATGGCGCGGCAGGTGGGCAGGTCGTTGTAGAGGTTGGCGCCGCCCGGCCCCCGCCGGCCGCGGCGGATGACGCGCCACGCCTCGTCGAGGGGCAGCGGCTGAGCCGGGCAGTCGCGGGTCCGCACGTCCAGGATGTTCATCAGGATGGGCCGCTGCACGTCGCCGTAGCGGTCGGTGCCGTGCTCGATGAGCAGGTCGATGCACTCGCGGGCGTAGTCGAGGTAGGGTCGCCGGGGGACGTCCTGCGGCCCCAGACCGCTGTCGAGGACAGCCGGCCCAGCAGCCCCCGCCGCCACCGCCAGCCCACCAAGGGCGAGGACTGCTGCCAACGGCCACGCACCACAGGCCATCGCGGCCTCCTCTCATCGCAGCGTTCCGCTCCCCGGCCCGCTGGCATGCTAGTGCGTGCCGCGGCGGGTGTCAACCGCAGACGGCGACTGCGGCGGAGAAAGCCATTGACACGGGCGGCCCGGTGTGTAAGCTATGGGAACGGCAGAGGGCAGGTTCAGTAACGATGCCGCGAGTTCGGGCACTCCTGATACGGGAGGACTTCAACCGTGCCCAGGGAAAGGTGGCCAAGCGTGGATGTGTCGGTGGCGCTGATCACGTGGCGGAAGCGGGTCCTGACGGTGTTCAACCCGCGCTGGGGCGCGTTCACGCTGCCCATGACGAAGCGGCGCGAATGGGTGGCACGGCACGCCCGCAAGTCGCGCCGCGAGGAGAGCTGGGAGGATGCCGCGATCCGGGCTGCGGCTGAGGCCCTGGGCAGGACATTCTCGGCGAAGGCCGTCACAGGCCCGGTCCTCAAGCTCGACGGCTACGCCCAGAGCGACTCCGACGGACAGGTGAAGACCTACCACTTCCAGGTCTTCCACATCCCACTCGACACCGAGATCGAGCTGCTGAGCGGCGCCGTCGCTGAGTGGCTCCTGCCTGTCGAGCTCGCCGACCCTGACCGCGAGCCCATCTCTCCCACCGCGCGGCACCTGGTGGGCAAGCTCGCCGCCGACGGCATCCTGTAGAGTCTTCCAGCGCACCACGCGCGCATCTTGCGCGGACGGTGGGCCGAGGAAAACTCGGACTGGGCACACCTCATTGGATCGAGCGGCTTTGCGGGCCGACTCCGCCGAAGCGGCTACGTCGCCTCGCGAAGGCGGATCGATCCCGTGAGGCTTGCTCTTCGCTGGCAAGTGGTGTGGCTGCGGAGCTGTTGCAGAGGCAAACAAAACCAACCGAGTTGGCTTTGTTTTCTAGTGTGCCCAGCCCGAGTTTTCCTCTTGGGTTGCGGCCGCGGGGCGCGTTAGGCGGAGAGCGCAATGCGCGAATCGCTGGCCGGCGTGGCGATCGTCCGACGCCGCCGGGCCGGCGAGACCGAGTGGCTGGCACGCTGGAACGACCACTGGGGCTCCTACTACCTAGTCGCCGGCCACAAGCACGCCGACGAGACGTATCGCGGGTGCGTGGTCCGCGAGATCGCCGAGGAGCTGGCGCTGCGGGAGGGCAGCGGCGTGACGGTGGCGCCGGAGCCGCTGGCCCGCGTGGAGTTCGTGGCGTGGTCCGAGAGCGCGCACTGCGACACCGCCTACACCATGGTGCTCTTCGAGGTCACCCTCGACGACCCCGCGCAACGCCGGCTCGACGCCGACCCCCGCATCCGCTGGCTCACCGAAGCCGAGATCCGCGCCGGCCGTTGCCGCGGCGGCGAGCCCGTGAGCGCCACGATGGCGCGGCTGGTGGACGAAGTCGTCTCGAACACCGGGAGGTGTGACATGGCCAACGGCGAGGATGCGGGGAAGGCACGGCGGGCGCCAGACGTCATCTGGACGGGACGGGCGGCCGACCAGGTCCGCGAGGACCTGAGAGATCAGTTCGCCGAGGAGTTGCGTGCGGCCTTCCCGACCGCGGAGACCATCACCGTCCAGGACAAGTTCCGCGGCTACTCCGACCAGCAGCACGAGCGGATCGTGCTCGGCGTAGAGGTCCTTTGCGAAGACGCCTTCAACACCCATGTCGTGAAGCTGGGCGACCGCGATGTGCTCAAGCGCGACTACGAGGGCTGGCGGACCTGCGTGCTCAAGCATCGGTTCGCCAGCAGGATCTTCGTCTCCCTCCGCAAGGTCGATCTGCCCAGCGGCCGGACGGCGATCATCTACCAGGACGCCTACATGTTCTTCGGCCCAGACCGGGACACGCAGAGCCCCCAGACTCTCGACGTGGTGACCCACTGGGCCATCATGGATGACAAGCCCGACCCGATGTCCGTCGAGCGCGTCATCCGGCAGATCTACTGCGACCTGTATCACTGGTTCTACCGCAATCCCCAGCCTGACGCCGCCAAGGCGCTGGCCTTCTACCAATCGCGGCTGGCGGCGGCCGAGCCGAAGTGGCGGGACGAGCGGTGCCGGTTCGAGCTGCGTCGCGACGCCATCTGGCTGCTCTGCGGCACGCAGCAGCCCGAGCCCGACCGTCCGCTGCTCTACCTAGACCCGTACGACTACGTCTGCTGGGCCATGCACCACAGGCGGGTCCCCCAGACACTCGTCGGCCGCTCCCACGGCGACCTCCACGGGAAGAACATCCTGGTGGGCGTCCAGCGCGGCGAAGTGGAATGGCCCGCGGTCTACGACTACGGCGAGATGGGCGACGCCAACGTCCTGGTCTGGGACTTCGTGAAGCTGGAAACCGAGCTGAAGGTCCGCCTCCTTCTGCCCCTCTACGAGGACACCGAGGCGCGGTACAGGCTGCTCGAGCTCGGGAGGACGGGCTGCTGGAATGCAGAGCCGGTGCCGGCAGACCGCCCCTCTGCCGAGCTCGATCCCCGCTGGCGCCGTGCCGAGCGGCTCGCCTTCGCCGCCGAGTTCGAGTGCCAGCTCGCGGCGCTCACCGGAAGCATCTATTCGCTGACCGACGCCGAGTCGCCCGACCCGCCTGGGGGCCGCAACATCACGGGCAACAAGAAGCTGGACCGGGCGCTTACCATCCTCGCGCGCATCCGACAGGAAGCGGCCTGGTGCCTGGGCGACCGCCAGCCACAGCGAGGCGCCCGGGAGCAGTGGGAGGCGGAGTACTACTTCGGCCTCGCCGCCTACGGCCTCTCCACCGCCAAGTTCGACTATAAGGACTACGAGACCGAGTTCGCCCTCGTCTCCGCCGGCATCGCCGCGGCGCGAATCGACGCCGTCCAGTCTGAGATCCTGCGCCAGGCGGAGGAAGAGCCGCCCGTCGCCGTGCCGGCACAGCCGGAGCCTGTGTGCCCCTTCCCCAGCCACCACGCCCCACTGGCCCAGGCCCATCGCCTCTGGGAATCCGGCCGCACGCCCGAGCACATCGAGCGGGCCATCGCGCTCCTGTCACCCGTCGCCGGCCACTTCCGCCACGCGGTTCCCGTCCTCCAGGAGTACGCGCTCCTCCTCGCAGAGGCAGGCCGCCACGAGGAGGCCCTGGCGCTGCTGCGCCCGCTCCGAGACGCCTGCACGATCTTCGGCGACGAGGAGACCCTCTCCCGGATCGGGCGCACGTGCAAAGACCTGGGCGATAAGTCGCTCGAGGACTGCCCAGTGCCGCGCAGCCAACTCGCCGCCCACCCTGCGCTCCAGTGGTACCAGACGGCGCGCGCGCGCTATCAGGAAGCCTTCAACATCCGAGGCGGCTACTACCCCGGCATCAACGCCGCCACCCTCGCACTCCTGTGCAACCGCCCTGAGGAGGCCCAGAAGCTGGCAGGGCAGGTCCGCGACATCTGCCGTGGCCACGGGCTCGGAGATCTCCTCGCAGCGGAGCGCTGCTGGGTCCTCGCCACCGAGGGCGAGGCGTCGCTGCTTCTGCTCCAGAGCTCCGCCGCCGCCAGTTGCTACGCGAACGCGCTGGCGATCTTGACGGAAGACCAGGCGGGCATAGCCCAATCGGCCTACAACCAGGTCTGCCGCCTCTGCTGGGCGCTCGGCCCTGCCGTCGTCGCGCCCGTCGTCGAGGTCTTCCGCAACTGCCGCTTCGCCCTGAAGCCCGGGCCGCTGGGAGACTGCAACCCAGGCCCCGAGCTGCTCGACCCACCACCATCCCATCCAGATCCCGGCGGCGAGGGGGCCGGGGCCTCGCGCTGAGCCTGCGCGGAGCCGTTTCTCACTTGAAAAGGCCGGCCGTTGGGGCGTATCATAGGGGTATGGGGGGAGATGCCTCCTCACAGCAAGGCTAGAGCACAGCTAACCTAGGGATACCCGCCATGAGCGCCTCGTCCGCTCCCGATGCAGACGCCACGCGGCGTCTGCTGGCCCGCGTGGCCGTGCGCCTGCGGCTCAGCGCCATCGGGCGCCTCGTCTTCCTGCTGGTGCTGGTGCTTGCCGGCGTGTACGGCGCGGCCTTCGCAGCATCCCGCCTGCTCGCACTGCTGCCCGACTGGTTCGACCCCATGACGCTGCTGGCCGTGCCCGCGACGGCTGGCCTGCTGGCGCTCCTGTTCCATCGGAGGCCCACCACCACCGCCGCAGCCCGGCGGGTCGATGAGCACGCCGGCACGAAAGACCTGTTCCTCACCACCACGATGCTCGAAGGCGCACCCGGCGAGTTCAAGCCGCTCGTCGTCCACCAGGCCGAGGAGCGCGCGGCGGCGGTCCGGCCCGCGAAGGTCGTCCCCTACGACTGGCACCGCCGCGGCGCCCTCTGCGCCGCCGTCCTCGGCATCCTCCTCCTCGCCGTGGAGCGCATGCCCCAGCTCGACCCATTCGGCCGCCACGAGGAGCGCAAGAAGACCGCACGACTCCAGCGCGACCTCGCCGACAGCCGCAAGGCCACCGCTCTCCGCATCGCCCAGCTCAAGAAGCGCAAGCCGCAGGCCAAGACCTCCGAGGAGGCACGCAACGCGCTCGACGACCTCAAGAAGACCTTCAACACCATGAAACCCACGCAGCCCAAGGCCAACCTCCAGCGGCTCCAGACCGCCCAGCAGCACCTCAGCGAGCTCTGGAAGCTCCGCTCCGAGCAGCGGCTCAAGGACGCCTTCGACCGCGGCCGCCAGACCCAAACCCTCGGTGCCAACCAGGGCACCCAAGCCCAGCAGTGGAAGCGCAGCCTCCAGAAGGGCGACCCGTCCGACATCCAGAAGGAGATCGACGCGATCCACAAGAAGATCGCGCAGATGCAGAAAAGCACCGACCCCGTCGAGCGCTCCCGGCTCCAGCAGGAGGTCCGCCAGCGGCTCGGCGGGCTCCAGGACTTCCTGGCCAACAACGCCACGTCCAAGCCGCTCCAGGAGGCGGCTCGCCGCGCCCTCGAGCAGCTCACCGCCGCCGACAACCCGCAGCTCTCCAAGGAGGCGCTCCAGGCACTCAAGGAGTCCCTCGACCAGGCCAAGCTCGAGCTCGACGACGTCGCGCAGGCGGTCCGCGACCTTCAGGCCCTCGAGGACGCGCTCCGCGCCGCCCAGCTCGCCAAGCAGGCCAACAGCCAGTGCAACGGCCTCAACGGCGGCGACTGCGAGGGCTGCGAGTCGATGGGCGATTACGCCGACTTCTACAAGCAGCTCATGGAGGGGAAGGACACCGCGAAGATCGGCCCCGGGATGGGGCCCAAGGGCATCGGCAAGGGCGGCGAGGCGCCCGAGAAGCCCGACGAGGTGACCGACTACAAGTCCGAGCGCTCCCGCTCCGCCTTCCAGGCGGGCAAGATCCTCCTCCAGTGGAAGACGAAGCAGCTCTCCGACCCCGGCTCGGTCACCGAGGCCCGCAAGCACATCACCGACATCAAGCAGGCCGCCACCGAGGCCATCCTCCAGGAGCAGGTCCCACCCGGCTACCACGACGCCATCAAGCGGTACTTCGACTCGCTGGAGGAAGCAGGTGACACGCCGTAACATTGTTCTCCTGATCATCCTTGTCGCCGTGGTACTCCTCGCCGTGTTCCTGTGGCCCGAGATCCGGGATGGTCGGAGGAAGGCCCTGGTTGTTTACTGCGCTCACGACTCGGTCTATTCCGACAAGATCCTCCGCGGGTTCACGAAGAAGACGGGCATCCGCGTATGGCCCATCCACGACACCGAGGCCACCAAGTCGCTCGGCCTGGTCGAGCGGCTGATCCGCGAGAAGGATGCGCCGCGGTGCGACGTCTTTTGGAACAACCAGCTTCTCGGCACCCTCGACCTCCAGCAGCGCGGCATCCTCCAGCCCTACAAGGGACCGGGCTTCGCGCGCATCCCCGCCCAGTACAAGGACCCCGAGGGCCACTGGGCCGGCTTCGCCGCCCGCTTCCGCGTCTACATCGTCAACACCGACAAGATGGAGGCCACCCCCGAGGCCGTGAAGGCCCGGCTCGAAGCCGACGACCTCTCCCGCGTGGCCATCGCCAAGCCGCTCTATGGCACGACCCTCACCCACTACAGCGTGCTGTGGCAGCGCTGGGGCTCCGAGAAGCTCAAGGCGTGGCACGCGGGCTGCCGCGACCGCAAGATCGTCGAGGCCAGGGGCAACGCCCACGTCAAGGACCTCGTGGCCAGCGGGGTCTGCGACCTGGGCCTCACCGACACCGACGACTTCTTCGTCGCCCGAGACGAGGGCAAGCCCGTCGCCATGCTCCCCGTCCGCCTGGAGGACGGCGCGACCATCTGCATGCCGAACACGGTGGCCGTCATCCACGGCACGCGCCGGGTTGAGCACGCGCAGAAGCTGGCCGACTACCTGCTCTCGGAGGAGTGCGAACTGGCGCTGGCCGGCTCGAAGGCCCGGCAGGTGCCGCTCGGCCCGGTGGACGAGAGCAAGCTCAGCGACGAGGTCCGGCTCCTGAGGTCGTGGGTCGCCGACGGCGTGCCGCTCGCCGGCCTCGGCGCCGCCCGCGCCGCGTGCCTGGGGTGGCTGAAGGGACTCTACGTGCAATGATGCTGGCAGACGACTGCGGCTGGGCGCTGCTGCGCGCGGCGGGCATTGCCCTTGCCGCCGTCGTCGTGGCTGGCCTGACGCGGGACCATCTCGCCTCGGCCTCACGGCGCAGGGGGCGGCTGCTCTGGGCGCTCCACCTCGTGCCGTTCCTCACGCCGGCGGCGCTGGTGGGCTACGCGTGGTCGCGGTTCTCGCTGTCGCTGATTCGCCACGCGGGATGGAACCAGGCGCTCTACTGGGCTTTGCTCTGGCTCAAGCTGACGCCTGTGGCGACCCTGGCGCTCTACTTCGCGCCCTCCCCCATCGCGCCCGAGGCATTGCACAGCCACCGCCTGCTCGGACGGCTCAGCGCGCGCCGTCTGCTCTCGGCGGTCGGCTTCTGGCTTCGCGGCCCGGGCCGTGCGGCTGCCGTGGGGTTCGCGCTGGTGTTTTTGCTGGCCTTTGGCGAGTTCGAGATGGCGTCGCTCCTGACAATAGACACGTGGCCGGTCGCCCTGTTCGACGCGCAGGTCGGCGGCCTGTCTCTCCTGGCGTCGCTGCGGCTGGCCCTGCCGGCGCTGGCGTGCGAGGCGGGCCTGCTGCTGCTCGCGCTCGCGGTCCTGCTCTCGACGCGCGAGCCGCCCCGGGCGACCCCACCGCGCCATCGCCGCCCGCGCTGGCCGGCGCGGGTCGCCGTGTGGCTCTGCCTCGCGGTCGCCCTGGTGGCCGTGACGGGGGTGCCGCTCTTCGTGGTCCTGCGCGGCACGATCCGTGGGCTGAGGCTGATGGCGGAGACGCTGGCGCTGAGCCGCGACGTGGCGGCGAGCATCGGCTTCGCCCTCGGCGGCGCGGCACTGGCCTACCTGCTCGCAGGGTGGTTCCTCCGCACGGTGCGCCGCGGAGGGGGCTGGCGGAAGCCGCTGGCTGGGGCCTTCGTCCTGTGCGTTCCCGGCCTGCTCGGGCCGCTGCTGCTGGGGCTTCTGCTGATGGCGGCGTTCCAGGTGCCAGGGCTCCGCCTTGTCTATGGCACGGCGCTGCCGCTCCTGCTGGCCCTCGGGCTGCTCCTTCTCCCCTTCGCGCTGCTGCTGCGGGCGCTGCTGGCGGTCACGCGGCCTGGTGAGGCGGTGCACGCGGCGTCGCTGCTCGCGGTCTCGGCGGCGCCCGACGTGGCGCAAGCGGCGCGGCGGACGGTCTGGGAGATGCGGCGCCGCGGGCTCTTCTGGGTCGCGTTCCTGCTCTTCTGGTGGGCCTACTTCGAGCTGGCGGCGTCGGCGCTGCTGGCCCCCCCGGCGATGACGCCCGTGCTCGTGCGGCTCTACAACTTCATGCACTACGGGCAGACCTCCGTCCTCTCGGCGATGGTCTGCGTCGCGTGTGCCGTGCCGTTCCTCGTCCTGGGTGCCTGGGCGCTGGCGCGGCACGCCGTGCAGTGGGCAATGGCTCGGTAGGGAGCTATGGCAGAGACGCTGTGGAAGCTGGTGGGGGTGACGCTGGGCGGGTCGCCGGCGCGGCTGGACGACGTGACGGTCGCCATCGACGAGGGGGTGACGGCGGTGCTCGGGCCGTCGGGCGCGGGGAAGACGTCGCTGCTGAACCTGTTGGTGGGCTACGAGCGGCCCGACCGCGGCGCCGTCATCACCACCGTGGTGAAGGGCGAGCGCGCGCTGCCCGTCTACTGGGCGCCGCAGACGGCGGGGCTCTGGCCCCATCTGACCGTCCGCGAGCACGTGACCCTGGCGA
>CAZDNN010000216.1:0-9933 GCA_964506385.1 uncultured Planctomycetota bacterium | reverse complement strand
CTCTCCCCCACCGGGAGTCGGGGGGGAACCTGCACGGACTGACTGAGCCGCAGCGGCCCCGCAAGGCGAAGGCGGCGTTCCGCCGCTTGCCAGCCGCACCACTTGTGCTCGATGGGGAGATGTCCTCCGCAGAACGCCGGCCGAAGGCCTCGGCGGCGGCCCGGACGGCTGGATGGCAGGGGACAACCTGCCCGCATCACCAGCGATAGGACCGCCGAGGGCCAGAACGGGAGCGGCCTCGGGCGTAGCCCGCCGCGGAAGGGCGAGCCGCCCAGGCTGAGGTCGCCACGGGCTACGTACTATCTCCCAGCGGGAGAGGGAGTCTGAGTTGCTGTTGGTCGCGAGGTTGGGCGACAAGGTCCGCCCCTGCAACGGACGGGGGCTGGAGTCGGCTCAGGCGCCCTTCTTCGGCGAGGGCTCTTGCTCGCCCTCCGCTTTCTTCTCCACCTCGATCTCGATCGGCAGCGGCGGGATGCCCCAGTTGGCCATGGCGTCGAGCATGGCCTGGGGCGTGTCGCCCTTCGCCTTGTGGTAGTGACAGAGGCTGCATGCGTCGGGCGCGCCCCAGGCGATGGCCTTGCGGGGGTTGGGCTTGCTCGCGCCGTGGTGGCGGAGCTGGAAGGGCTGCTCGTTCTTGACGAGCCTGGGCATGTGGCAGTCGATGCACACTGCCCCCTCCCTGGCGGGGTCATGGAAGGTGTGCTTGCGGAGGGCCTCGTCGCCCCTGCGGTTCTCGTGGCAGGCGAGGCACAGGTCGTTGGGCATCTGTCCGTCGTGGATCTGCCGCACGCCGATAGGCCGTGTCGCGTGGTTTTCGTGGCACGACGTGCAGGTCATCCCCGCCTTGGTGTAGTGGGCGCTCTTGACAAAGTCGATATACTGCTGGTGGTGGCCGCTGGCGCGGCCGTCGGGCCAGAAGCGCCCGGTCTTCTTCCCGATGACCGGCTCGACGGGGGCGTAGCGAAGCAGCAGGCGGTCGCCGGGGAGGAAGCCGTAGGGGTAGTCGGTCTTCGTCTCTGGGTCCTTGCCGCGGCAGTGGCACTTGCCGCACACGTCCACCTGGCGCTGCTGGGAGAGGTTCTTGAGGCTGATGGCCTTGATGAGGTCGGGGTTCTTCTCGTCCTTGCAGTGTGCGGCGCAGGGGCCGTGGCAGGCCTCGCAGCCAATGCTCATTTCGGCCTCGACGAGCGTGGGCGGATCGCCCTCGAGCCGAATGCCGGTGCCGTGGCACCCGCCGCAGGTCATGGCCGTGTTGCGCCCGAGATCGCACCAGTACTTGCCCGAGCCAGGCTTGGTTTTCGCCAGGCCGTGATAGTCCACCCACCTCTTCTCGTTCTTGTTCCACTGCACTGGCAGGATGTAGCGGCGACCGTCGGCGAGGGTGGTCGAGTAGCGCTGCTTATAGAAGTGGCCGATGGTGCGCTCGACGCGATACTGGTGGAGCTTGCCGTCGGGGCCTGTTGTCTCGATGAAGAACTGGTCGCCGCGTCGGACCATCGTCGTCTTCTTCCCGCCGGCCTCCAGGACGTTATTCTCGGTGAAGTCGCCGATGACGGTCTCGGGCGTGGCGATCTGGACGTACTTCTGGTGGTTGGAGCCCATGTACGCGGCGTACTCGCCCGGATGGCACTCCTGGCTCTTGCAGGCCTCGGAGCCCGCGTAGGCGCCTTGCGGCTCCGGCGCCAACCGCTCACAGCTCCACAGCGCCAGCCCCGCCGCCACGAGGACGGCCAGCCCCACCACGGTCACGATACATCGGCGCATAGGAAGACCTCCGACCCGCTCGACTCCGCCTCACAAAGGCCAGGCACAACGGCCCAACGCAGGATACCGACGGGCTACACACCTGTCAACCGCCACTTCACGCCAGCCGCGTAACGCCTGTCGTGACGACCCACCAGGAGTTCGGGCAGCCCCCTCGGGTATTCGTCAGCCGTAACACTTCCGCGAAGTGTGGCCCGCCGCCGGAGACAATTGGCACGCCTTTTTGCACGCTGTCTTTTTCTCAGAGGGCGAGGCAGAAAAGCCTGCTCCAGGGGGGCGCAGGCCTTGGCTTCCTCATATGGCCAGCTCGCCGAATCGCAGCCGTCGTCTGCCTGCTCGCGATGTCTGCCTCCGCTGCCGGACAGGAGGGCCGCCCGAACAGGCCGCCCGGGCCCGTCTCGCCCTAGCAGCCCGTGGCAGCCAGCGCCAGCCCCGCCACGATCAGCGCCGAGCCGAGCAGCCGCATCCGCCCGTGCCGCTCTCGCAGAAGCAGCGCGCCGAGCAGGACGCTGAAGACGATGCCGACGTTACGGGCCGGGCCGACGTAGGCCACCCGCTCCCGGCTCAAGGCGAAGAGCACGAGCAGGTACGACAGCAGGCTCAGCGACCCCGCCACCGCGATGCTCACCCTATTCGCACGCCACTCCGCCCATACCAGGCCCCACCGACGCCGCACAAGCAGCACGACGGTCACCGTAGCGAAATCAGCGGCGAACAGCAGCAGGATGTACTGGAACTGGTTGGCGTCGGCCATCGCCACGCGGTCAATGACGTGATAGCCCGCAATGGTCACCCCAGCGGCCAGCGCGGCCAGCGAGCTGCCGTGGCCCAGCAGGCGGAAGGGACGCAGCAGCGCCTCCCGCGACCACGACGGCAGGAACACCACGTAGACCCCGCCGAGCACCAGCGCCACCCCGACCCAGCCGAGCGGCGCCAGGCGCTCACCCAGCAGGCCGACGCCCAGCAGCACCGTGAGCACCTGCCCTGTGCCCCGCGACAGCGGGTAGGCCACCGACAGGTCGCCCGTGCGGTAGGCCACACTCATGGCCAGCAGGTTCGCGGCCTGGAGCACGCCGCTCGCCACGCCGCAGCCGACGGCCAGCGCCTTCAGCGTCCCGTGCCCCTCCCCACCGCCGAGAAGCGCCAGGGGCGAGAAGAGCACCATCGGGACCAGCAGGTACCACCAGACGAACGCAAACCGGTCCCGAGCCCGCTTCAGCAGCAGGTTCCACGCCGCGTGGAACAGCGCCGACAGCAGCACGAGCAGCAGAGCAGCGACGTTCACGCGTGCCTCCATCCCCCGACGCGCCCTCACCCTCTCATCTTCCTGCTCTTGCCGGGCCGAGGGGACGAGCGGGTGGCATGACGAGTTCGTGTGAGTCTATGGATGTGAGGCGACGCGGGCAAACGCGCAAGGCAGCTGATATTCCCGGTCCTGGTACTATGAAGTTCCCGTTGCGGAAAGTCCAAGTCTGCGGACCCGGGGGGAAAGAGCCGCCTGAAGGCGGGACCGCAAAGGGGAGAATGGGGGTTCGTGGTCCCGCCTTCAGGCGGTCTTCCGACGAGGGAACCTCCCCCAAGAGGAGCTATTTTCGGTTTCGCGCAAAACCGGAAGAAGACCGGTCGTCCCCCTCACACGCGAGGCGGCCGCGAGCTTCGCGTCCCCGCCACGTGGCCGTGGCTCTCACCCCTCGCGCGCGTGAGGCGGCCGACGGGGTAGGCCACCCCCATGTGCGGGTTCACTCTCGCCCCTCGCGCGCGGGCGAGGCGGCGGCGAGGGGCGTGGACAACTGCCCTCGCCGAGCTCGGCTGTGGAAAAGCCCTGGCCCTGGCCGCGACGCGAGGCCATGGAGTGCTTCGAACCAGGCACCCGACCGCTGGTGATGGACAGTCGAGCGCGAGCCTGAGGAGACCATTCGGAAGTGGGATGACAGGCCGGACCCCGCATTTGCGCATGGCGCATCCGACGCCGTCGTTTTGACTGGAGGCCGGCCCTGAACCCGGACAATGGCGGACCCCTTCGGGGCGATGCCGAATAGATGCTTGGGTCATCCCGCAGAGGATCCTGCTTCCGGCTTGCGCCGGGGCGTTGACTCCCCGCCGGTGCCGGGCTATAATCCGCGAGTGGGCGGGGAGCTCACCGACGGACACGCCCCTGGTAGGAGATCGACGGTGAACAGGCTGCTGGCGACCGCAGTGGTGTCGGCCTTGGTCGGGGCGGTGGTGGCGCTGTCGCTGGCGCCTACGACGGCACAGGAGGCGGCGCCAGCGGCCAGCGGGCAGGTGGGCGCGGTGATCGATCTCACGCCCATCACTCGGGAGTTGGCACGCATGCGGGCCGAGATGGCCGCGATGCGGGCCGCCGTGGCCGATCCCGAGGGGCTGCGCGGCGATGTCGCGAAGGCCACCACCGCACTCACCGGCGTCCATGCGCAGGTCAAGGAACTCAACGACGGCTTCAAGGCATATGCCGAGACGACTGCGTCCGTCATCCAGGAACTCAGGCCGGCTCGGCGGTGGCAGTACTACGTGCTGCGCACACGCAGCGAGAGTGTCATCAACCGCCTCGGGCGCGAGGGATGGGAGCTCGTCACGGGCTCCGAGGACTGGCTGCTGTTCCGCAAGCCGTTGACCGAGGGCGAGAAAGGGGGGGACTAGGGGCCATGGCCGCGGTCGTCGAGGTGCGTCGCCACAGTCTGCGTGGCGAGGGCGGGTCGCTGTCGCCTGAGGGCGTTGCGCTCGCCGAGCGCGCGAGGGCCACGCTGCTCGGCAACTACCAGGCGTGCTACTCGAGCCCGAAGCTCCGCGCCCGCGAGACCCTCGAGGCCTTCGGCGTCACCACCTACACGGTCATCGACGCGTTCAGCACGTTCCCCAAGGAGATCGACGACCACGGCGACCACGTCCGCGCCCTCCAGGAGCGCACGGGCTGCACCGTGCTCGAGGCCTATCTCGCCATCCCGGCGACTCACCTGGTGGTCGAGCGTGTGGGCCAGCAGTTCTTCGCCAAGCTATGCGAGCTGGCCGCCGAGCTGCGCCCCCGCAGGAATGCCCTGGTCGTCTCGCACGGCGGCAGTATCGAGGCGGCGGTGCTGGCCGCCATGCCCGACTGGACGCTCGATGATCTCGGGGGCGAGCTGGCCGTCTGCGAGGCCGCGTGCTTTCGCTTCCACGATCACGTCTTCCGCGATGTCTCCTTCATCCGCCTGGGCGATGGCGGTGGGTCGTAGGCTGCGAGCGTCGGGGCGAGCCATGCCCTTCCCATCCCGCAAGCAGCGCCCGGGACTCAGCCAAGAGGAGCTTGTGGCTTGGGTGGCCCTCCACTCGGTCGCTGGCATGGGGGCGGCGACGCTGGCGCGCCTGCTCCGCCGCTTCGGTTCCCCTGCGGGGGTCCTCGCCGCGTCGGCGGACGAGCTGGCGTCCGTGCCAAGGGTCCCGCGGGCCGTCGTGCGCGGGATACGCGAGGCGGCCAGGGAAGGGACCCGACACGCTGACGTGGCCGAGAGGCTGCGGGCCGCCGGCGCCTGGGGCGTTCGGCGGGGCGACCGGGGCTATCCGTCGCGCCTGAACGCCCTCGCCAATCCGCCTCCTTTGCTCTACGTCCTGGGCCGCCTGCCGAGCGACCAGCGGCGGGCCTTCGGCATCGTGGGCACGACGCACGCCTCAGCGCACGGCTGCGAGGTGGCGCGCACCATCGCGCGAGCCCTGGCAAGGAAGGGCTGGGTCATCGTCTCTGGCCACGCCCGCGGCATCGACGCAGCGGCGCATCGTGGTGCCTTCGAGGCGCGCCGCCCCACCATCCTCGTCCTCCCTACCGGCATCCTGGGATTCCGCTCCCGAGAGGGCTATCCGCCTGACAACGAGCTGTGGCGGCGTGCCGCGGCCGTCAGCGAGTGGCACCCCGACGCCCCCTGGCAGACACCACTCGCCCTTGCCCGCAACCGTGCCATCGCCGCGCTCAGCGACTGCCTGCTCGTCGTCGAGGCCCGCGAGCAGGGCGGCGCCATGACCACCTTGCGCCACGCCATCGCCCTGGGGCGGCGGGCCTTCGTCGTCCGCTTCCGCGAGCCCGCCCTCAGCGCGATCGGCAACTCCCGCGCCGAGGCCCTCGGCGCCGAGCCGGTCGGCTCCCTCCGCGACCTCCAGAGCCTGCTCGCCCGGCCCCCACGCCGCACCGGGCAGCAGAAACTGGAATGGTAGTCAGCGGCAGGAGGCAGAGGCGGCGGAGAGAGGAGCGGGGGCCTGCCGGGCGGTCAGGGCTTGGCGGGAGTGGCGGAGGCAGGCTCCGGCTGGGGCTTGGGAGCCGGCCTGAGAAGAGGCAGGACGAATTCGTCGCGAGTGCGGCCCTCGATGTCGAGCACCCTGCCGCGCAACTCGGCGGGCGTTACGGTGAACACGAGGGCGTGGTGGAAGGCGGCGGCCACATCGGCCGGGAGCAGGCTGCGGCGGGAATCAACGCGACTCAGGATGCCGCCGCCACCCGCCGTGATGATATAGGGCACTCCGTCCTGCACGGTGCGGAAGTAGAGGTGGTGCGCGCCCGAGATGACGGCCGTCACCCTGTGCTTGACGAACAGCGGATGCCAGTAGAGACGGCCGAAGGAATGGGTGCCGCGGCCCTTGATGCTGAAGATGGGATTGTGGAAGAAGACCACGATGGGCCTGCCCGCCGCCTCCGCGAGGTCCTCCGCCAGCCAGCGGGTCTGGGGATCTCTGCGGGAAGTGGGCCGAGCCGAGTTCAGCACGACGAAGTGCACGCCCTTGTGGTCGAAGGCGTAGTAGTCGGTCGAGCCGGAGGCACCGTCGGGCGCCCCGACCCGACGCAGGAAGGCCACGCTGGGCTTCGCCTCAATGGGACAGGCATGGATGGGGCACGCCTCGCCCAGCGTACCCAGGGCCTCGTCGAAGGCCGCCCAGCCCTTGCGATCGCGCGAGCTCGGCGCCACCTCGCCCGTCAGCACGAGCAGCTCGGGCTGGAACTTCGCGACCTGCGACACCACTTGGCCGTGCACCTTGGAGTTCCCACACACCCCACCATAGACGGCGAAGCGGAAGGGCTGGACGCCCTCCTCGCCCGCCGGCGCTGCCCGAGCCCAGAGCGCGAGTGCAAGGCCCGTCAGCACCCAGAGCACCGCCTGTCCACGCGCAACGGTCATGGCGCAGGAATCCTCACTCCCCCGGCTCCCACGGTAAGTATAGAGCAGGACCGGCCTTAGTCAAGGCGAGGCGCGCCAGGCCACCGCGGCTTTGACAGCGCGCCGCAGGGCTGCTATAATCCGCCCACATCCTGATGCGAGGGAGCGATGGCGATGGTAATCCCCGCCGTGGACATTCGCGGCGGGCGCTGTGTGAGATTGTATCAAGGCCGTCTCGATGAGGAGACGGTCTATTATGATCGTCCCGCCGACGCGGCCCGACTCTGGGCCGAGCTCGGCGCCGAGATGATTCACGTCGTGGACCTCGATGGTGCCTTCGAAGGCTATCCCGTGAACTTTGAGGCCGTGGCCGAGGTCGTCCGCGAGGTGGATGTGCCCATAGATCTCGGTGGCGGGATCCGCACCGACGAGACCGTGGCCCGCTACCTCGACCTCGGGGTCGAGCGGGTGGCCATCGGCACGAAGGCGCTCCGCGACCCCGCGTGGCTCGCGGCGCTCTGCGGCCGCTTCCCGGGCCGCATCGTTGCCGACATCGGCGCCCGCGACGGGCGGGTGGCCGTCCAGGGCTGGGCAGAGATGTCGAACGTGGACGCCCTTGACCTGGCGCGGCGGCTCGACGGGATGGGCCTGCGGGCCATCGTGTTCACGGACACGGCCACCGACGGGGCGATGCGCGGGCCGAATCTGCCGGCGCTCCGCCGCGTGGTTGGGGCCGTCGGCACGCCGATCGTGGCCTCGGGCGGCATCGCGTCGCTCGACGACGTGCGGGCCGTAGCAGCGCTGGGGGTCGAGGCGATGATCGTCGGCAAGGCGCTCTTCGATGGCGCCATCGAGCTGCCCGCCGCCATCGAGGCTGCCGGCGGCTGAGGGGGCCTCGATGTGGTGGAAGCTCATCGCCATGCCCCTCATCGGCGGCGCCATCGGATGGGTCACCAACTGGCTGGCCATCCGCATGCTGTTCCGCCCGAGGCAGCCGTGGCGGGTGCTCGGCCTGCGGGTGCAGGGCGTCATCCCTCAGCGGCGCGATGAGCTGGCACGCCGCGTGGCCGACGCGATCGAGCGGGACCTGTTCTCGCACGATGACATTCGCCAGGCGGTGTGCGATCCCGAGTATCAGGCGGCTCTGCGGTCCCGCCTCAATGGCCACCTGCGGAGCTACCTGGGCGAGAAGGCCGCGGCGATGCCGGGGATCGTCCAGCGGCTCCTCGGCGAGCGGCTGCTCGACAACCTCGCCCGTGCGCTGGCCGACGACGTGATGCTCTACGTCCCGCAGCTCATCGAGGACGCGGCGGGCGACTTCGAGGAGCGGTTCGACATCCGCGCGGTGATCCGCGAGAAGATCGATGCCTTCGACCTCGGGCGCCTCGAAGCCCTGGTGCTCGACATCGCGCGGCGCGAGTTTCGGTTCATCGAGATCCTCGGCGGCCTGGTCGGCGCTCTGGTCGGGCTCCTCTTCGCCGCCATCGAGATTGCACTGGCCTGAGGAACGACAGGAGAGCCCCATGGTGAAGGAACGCTTGCTGACCCCCGGCCCGGCCGAGGTGCCGCCCCAGACGCTGCTCGAGCTCGCCAGGCCGGTGTTCCACCACCGCACCAGCGAGTTCCGCAAGATCCTCGCCCAGGTCACCGACGACCTCCGATACGTGTTCCAGACCGAGGGGGACGTCTTCATCTTCGCGGCCTCTGGGACGGGCGCGATGGAGGCGTCGGTGGTGAACCTGCTGAAGCCGGGCGACAAGGCCGTGTGCGTGCGCGGCGGGAAGTTCGGCGAGCGGTGGGGCGAGCTGTGTGAGCGCTACGGCGCCGAGGTCATCGCCATCGACCCGACGTGGGGCGACCCCGCCACGCCCGACGACATCCGCAGGGCCCTCGACGAACACCCTGACACCGCCGCCGTCTACACGACCCTGTGCGAGACCTCGACGGGTGTGGTCACCGACATCGAGGCCATCGGCGCCGTCGTCGCCGAGACCGACGCGTGCCTGGTGGTGGACGGCATCTCGTCGGTCGGCGCCATCCCGCTGAGGGCCGACGCGTGGGGCGTGGACATGGTGGTCGTCGGCTCGCAGAAGGCGCTGCTCCTGCCCCCTGGGCTGGCCTTCCTCAGCGTGAGCGCGAAGGCGTGGGAGCGCATCGGGCGGGTACCGAGCCGCGCCTACTACTTCGACCTCTCCGCCGCGAAGCAGGCGATGGAAAAGAAGGGCGACACGCCCTACACCCCCGCCAACACCCTGATCGCCGCCCTCGCCACCTCGCTCGCCATGATCCGCGAGGAGGGCATCGAGCGCGTCTGGGCGCGGCACCACCAGGTCGCCGAGGCCACACGCCAGGCAGCCGGGGCGCTCGGCCTCGACCTGCTGGCCTCCGCCCCGTCCGACTCCGTCACGGCCATCAGGATGCCCGAGGGCGTAAACGCCGACGAGCTGCGCGAGATCCTCCGCGGCCAGTACGGCGTGAGCGTGGCAGGCGGGCAGGCCCACCTGAAAGGCCGGATCATCCGCATCGGCCACATCGGCTACATCGACGCCCTCGACGCCATCGCCGCCATCGCCGCCCTGGAGATGGCCTTCACCCAGATGGGCGTCGAGATTCCCCTCGGCGCCGGCGTCGCCGCCGCGCAGAGGGTGCTGCTGGGCGACTGACCCCAGCAGCGGGCGGGAGGGCGAGGCTCCTGCCGAGCCGCGAGAGACTGCTGACCTGCGTGACGGCGGCTCGGCGGGAGCCTCGCCCTCCCGGAACGGAACGACCCGCGATGCGAGGAACCCTGCGATGAAGGTGCTGATCTCCGACAAGCTGGCCGCTGAGGCGGCCGAGCGGCTCGCCGCGACCGAGGGCATCGAGGTGGACAACGCGCCGGGCCTGAGCCCCGACGAGCTCCAGGCCCACCTTGCCGACGCCGACGGCATCATCATCCGCAGCGGCACCAAGCTCACCGCCGAGGCACTCGAGGCCGCGGAGCTGCTCCGCGTGATCGTCCGCGCCGGCGTGGGGGTGGACAACGTGGACATCCCCG